>JAIORY010000318.1 GCA_021107915.1 Bacteroidales bacterium
GAGTCTGTCCATAATGTCCGATTTCTTCGTTATTCTTGTTTTGAAAACAGTCATTAACAATAGTAAAATCCTTGATTTTCAAAACCTCGTATTCCGATAATTATCGGAACGAACTCGAACATTCTGAATCAAACTCTCAAATTTATAAATATATCTTAATTAACAAATCATTTTTCTTCTAATTATATTATGTATGAAAAAGAATATAATTCTTTTTTCTTTCTTAATCATTTTCATAACATCTTGCAATTTTCATAAAAAAAGATTTCATGATGTTGATGTATCAGATATTAAAATTGAGAGGATCAAAATAAAAAGATATGAAAAAGCTTTATTTGAGATCGACCATAATAATTTTAAATCCGAACTTAAAGATATTTCAGAAGAATATAAGTTTTTTCTTGGTTCAGACCTTGATAATCCTCAAAATTTAATCCAGATACATAATTATGTTTCCGATCCAAAACTTATCGATCTGTATAAAAAAACCATGCAGAAATATCCAAACTTAAACAATCTTGAAGAAGAGCTAACTTCAGTTTTCAAATATTTTAAATACTATTTTCCCGAAAAACCGATTCCATATTTTTACAGTTACATCTCAGGGTTAGAGTATGAATATCCTGTGCAGCGTGCTGATACAGTTTTTATTATAAGTCTTGATGTTTATCTCGGAGCCGACTTTTCACCGTACAAACAAATCGGTTTACCTAAATATAAAATCAACCAAATGAAATCATCATATATTGCTAATGATTGTGTAAAAACTATTGTTAAAACAGAATTTATTACAAAAAACAATAGTCGTACATTACTTGATGAGATGATAAGAAGTGGAAAAATATTATATTTTCAGGATGCACTTCAGCCAACAATTCCTGATTCGATAAAAATTGCTTATCCACAAAATAAACTGGATTGGTGTTACGAAAACGAAGGAAGGCTTTGGGCATTTTTAATTAAAAATAATCTTCTATACTCTCCTGATTTCAAGAAAACAAATAAATTTATGCAGGATGGGCCATTTACTTCAGGATTCTCAAACGCTTCACCTTCCCGTTTAGGAAGCTGGATAGGTTGGCAAATCCTGAGATCCTTTATGGAAAACAATCCTGAAATCTCGCTAAAAGAAATGCTGGAAATTAATAACTCTCAAAACATACTTTTAAAATCAAAGTACAAGCCAACAAGGTAGATTAGTAATCAAAAACATTTTCTTGGAACATTTTTTAATTTTTGGTATTAAGAGCTAATTAGTGCTTATCCATAAATTCAATTATTTAGATAAAATTTTGGATTTATGATTTTAGATTTATGATTTTAAATTCGAGGATAACAACAAAATTTTAAATCTGAATTCTAAAATCTTAAATTAATATGACATAACTTTATGGACAGACACTATTATACATTGTTCATAAACTGAAAAACAAAAAAATTATGCTTGTAAAAACATACGGAAGTGCATTAATTGGTATCAGTGCTATCACAATAACGGTTGAAGTAAACACCGATAAAGGAATACAGTTTTTTATGGTTGGTTTACCCGACAGTGCTGTAAAAGAAAGTCATCAACGAATTGAAGCCGCACTACGAAATAACGGTTATAAAATACCCGGTAAAAAAATCACAATAAATATGGCTCCTGCCGACATTCGAAAAGAGGGATCGTCTTATGATCTTACTATTGCGATAGGAATTCTTGCAGCAGCAAAAAATATTAAAGAAGACAAGATTGGTGATTATATAATTATGGGAGAACTATCTCTGGACGGAGGATTACAACCAATCAAAGGAGCTTTGCCAATTGCTATTGAGGCACGCAATAATGGATTCAAAGGACTTATTATACCAAAAGCAAATGCAAGAGAAGCAGCAATTGTTAATGATATTGATGTTTATGGTGCAAATAATATTAAAGAAGTTATTGATTTTTTTAATGATGAAAATTCATTGGAAAAAACAATTTTAAACACAAGAGAAGAATTTTATGCCAATCTTAATGATTATGAATTTGATTTCTCAGATGTTAAAGGACAAGAGAATATTAAAAGAGCTTTGGAAATAGCAGCAACCGGAGGGCATAACGTAATTTTGATAGGTCCTCCCGGATCTGGGAAAACCATGCTTGCTAAAAGAATGCCTTCAATACTTCCTCCTATGAATTTGCATGAAGCTCTTGAAACAACAAAGATACATTCGGTTGCAGGAATAATAATTAAAGAATCTTCATTAATATCCGTAAGACCTTTTAGGTCGCCACACCATACAATTAGTGATGCAGGATTGATTGGAGGTGGAACATTCCCAAAGCCGGGAGAAATTTCGTTAGCACAAAACGGGGTGCTCTTCCTTGACGAATTACCCGAATTTAAAAGAACTGTTCTGGAAGTAATGCGTCAGCCGATGGAAGACAGGGTAGTTACAATTGCACGGGCAAGAATTTCTGTCGAGTTTCCTGCCAGCTTTATGCTTATTGCGGCTATGAATCCATGTCCCTGCGGTTATTATAATCACCCAGAACAGGAATGTGTTTGTGGTCCGGGAATAGTACAAAAATATTTAAACAAAATTTCAGGTCCACTATTAGACAGAATTGATATTCATGTGGAAGTTGTTCCGGTACCCTTTAAAGAATTAATAAAAAAAAGCAGCACTGAAAAAAGTAAAAACATCAGAGAAAGAGTTGTTGCAGCACGCACAATACAAGAAGAACGCTATAAAAATCATAAGACAATTCATTGCAATGCCCAAATGACAAGCAAACAATTACGATCAATTTGTATTATTGATGAAACAGGACAAACACTGCTAAAAAATGCAATGGAAAAATTAAGTCTTTCAGCAAGAGCCTTTGACAGGATTTTAAAGGTTTCGAGAACAATAGCCGATCTGGATAACAGCCATGATATTAATAACGATCATTTATCTGAAGCAATTCATTTTCGTAGTTTGGATAGACAGAATTGGGGGACATAAAATTCAACAAACATTTTTGATAAGCACATTTATAAGAATAGCACCACAATTGAGAGACTGTGTGAAAACTAATTTTCACACAGTATTAGATAGTCAGTGATGGTAATGAATGTGTTACAAAAGTTCCGTAGGAACGACCTATAAAAAATTGGATATTATGGACAAGCACAAATTAGGCGTTGCTTGTTTACAACGAATACTTTATAACAAATCGTCTCCATAAGGCAAACGCATAATTTTTTTTCATTCATAGATCATCCCTAACGGGACTTTGTACAAATCGCTCAATCTATTGCCCTGAACTTCTCCCGACTGAAAGTACGGGACAGGCTGTTCAGGGCTACAAATAGAAAATTCCTACAGAATTATGGTTTATTCCGTAATATACTAAAATTATTTTTGTAACTTTGGTGGTGTATTTTTTTAATTCAATAATTTTAAAGCAATGAAAACAAAATTATTAATTGCTGCTGTTACATTGTTTACGCTTCAACAATTAAATGCCCAGGAATACATACCCACGGCTGTTGAAGGCGCACATTGGATTGTAAGGCTTTATGATAAGACTCAACCAAACCCTGTTGATGATTTATGGGAATATTATGCAGAAGGCGATACGATAATTGATGATTTTTCATACAAAAAAATTTATAAACGAAATTTGGTTGTTACACAAGACGGTCCGCCTTTTGAAGCCGATGGACCTTATGAACTTTATGGTTTCATACGCGACGATAGTGCCGGTAGAAAGGTTTATGCGATAGAGATTGATGAGCTTTTTTCTGAGTGTCCAACGAATGAGGAATATCTTATGTATGATTTTTCTGTTAATGTTGGCGATACTGTTGTGTTTTGTCTCTTTCCTGATTTTTATGATCGAATTATAACTTCTATTTCCTCTGGAATATACCTTGGGTTTGAAACCAGAGTATTTGCAACCGAATGGGGATTTATTTCTTATTATGAAGGTATGGGTTCTGATTTTGGTTTATTTGAGGAAATATTTTATCCTGTTAAAACTGAAAATAGAAAAAACCTGTATGTTACCGGTTTATATTATTATTGCCGCGAGTCTCCATGCGATTTACTGATCTCCACTCCTGAAATAGATAAAATCTCAGAGTTTAATGTAAGCCCAAATCCCTCCAGCAGCTTTTTGCATTTCAACACAGGTAATTCAACAACATGCGAAGCATTTGTACTTCATAATTTGCAGGGTGAAAAAATCAAAGAGGTAATCCTTAAATCTGGTGAAAATAAATACGTATTGAACATTCAGGATGTGGCTCCGGGTTTATATATTGCTCTCTTAATTGATAAAGATATTGTTATTAAAAGACAGAAAGTGGTGATTACGAGATAGTGTTTTGCAAGAGGAGTTGAAACTTGTAAATAGAAAAGAGAGGGAAGAAATTTGATTTATCAAATTTCTCCCCTCTCTTTTTGTCCAGTCATATTCACGGAATTTTATTTTGCTGAAAACCTATTCCTCCGGCATCAGCAATACCTCAACATATTTATCCAAATCAATATGTTTTTTCGCTGTTTTCTTAACTGATTTGATAGTTACCTTTTCTATGATTTCATTATAATCGTCCAACTTAACATTATCACTACCATAGAAATATGCATTTTTCATTGTTCCAAGCCAGAAATTATTTTCTTTCAAACTTTCTTCTCTTTTCTTAACAAAATATTTTTTTGCTTTATCAAGATCGATTTGTGAAGGTCCTTCTTTCACGATTTTTTCGATTTCCTCATAAACTAATTTTTTAAGTTTATCGGCTTTTTCATTATCGCAGTCAA
>JAIORY010000344.1 GCA_021107915.1 Bacteroidales bacterium
TTCAATCTGGAGGAATAAAAACACTTTTAAAGGTAGCTCCTTCGGCATTAATTGTTCCTTTTGTAATTGACGGAGATTTTAATTTGCACAAATATGGTGCTTTCCCATTGTCGTTTGGAGAAACATTGAAATATACTATGTTACAACCAATAGAACCTAAAGACCAATCGGTAGAAGAAATTATTGCTAAAATAGAGGAAGCCATTAAAAAAGAAATGGAAATTTAAAATGACTAAAATGTAAAATGACTAAAATGACTAAAATTTAAAATGACTAAAATGACTAAAATTTAAAACGAAGCGAAGCAAGTCCGTACGACCAAAGGAAGTCCGTATGGATGGATGACTAAAATTTGAAGCGGAGCAAATGACACGAAGTCAGCCCGCATGGGTCTGTACGGATGACCAAAATAGAAAAAATAAAAACAAGTATAAATCAGAAATCTTGTACAATGTAGCTCCTTCCCCTTTTTGGGGGAAGGTTGGGAAGGGGGAAAACAAAAAATTAAGTGACGCAAATGACACGAAGTTAGCCCGCATTGGTACGGATGGATGGATGGCTATCATTACACTTTTTTACTTTTTAGACTGAACTCAATATTTAAGTAAAAAAATTATACATTTGAAAATTAAAATTATGAAATATTTTCTTCTAAATATAAAAAACGTTATTAATCAATATTTTAACAAAATGCACTACTGTGGGTAAAGGCGAAATAATGCAGGTAGTGTAAGTAAATATTTAGAAGTTATGCAAAACCTTAAAAACAAAACGACATAAATAATAATGATACTTTTAGAAATAAATATTGACACAAAATTTGCTGTGATTTCGGCGATTGTTGCATTGCTTTCATTGTTTTTTACATTTCGTATTAGTCGGACAGCAAAAAAATCTTTAAAACTTGCTGAAAAACAATACGGAGATAAGCTTCCTGATTTTGAAACATATTTTATTCAAGGATTTCGATTTAATCTAAAAAACGAAAATTCTTTAAGGAGGTTATTACTTTTTCAATTAACACTCAAAAATAAAGCAGAATTAAAAAATACACTAAAAGCTGAACTTGAAATTGAATATTTAAGAGATGATGATTCTTTCTCTAAAATAATGATAGACCACAATCCAGAATTAGAATCATTAATTTCGAAAAAAGATTTTTCATTTTTCCCCGTTGATATTGAACTTGAAGCAAAAACTGTTTCTACGAAATGGTTAATTTTTGAACAGCCTGGTTATATCTCAAAAGAACATAGAATTGAAAAATATAAAATGAAATTTAGGGATTTACATGATAATATTAAGCTTTCAGAAACTGTATTAATTAAAGATATTGAAGGATGAAATTACAAAGGGTTAACTTAACAACATTCTTGATAGCTGAAGAAGGATTAATGTCATCTGAAAGTCTTGCCGAAGGTCGTTTTATACCTGTTTTAGTAATCGACGTTAAGGGAAACAAAGAAATAGAAGAATTAATTAAAGTTCATAATAATATCGTTTCAGGTGATGTAACAATGACTTGGGCAAAAGACTTTTATAGAAGAAAAAAAATCATCTTCAGATTGGCTTTTAACAAACCCATGGAAGTCGTATTCGGAATAGAATTTAACTTGGAATCTGATTATTCCATTATTGATGGGATGATTGAGTCAAAAGGATTGGCACTTCAAACAGGAAAAAAAGGAGAAAAAGTATCATCTAAATTAAATGAGCCAAAAATTTTAATAGAAGTGCCTGAATTGGGATTTAAGGAAAAATGGAACGAAATGCTATTGTCAACAGTTAGAAAAAACATTAGAAAAAAAGGAGCTTCCAAAAGAGAATCTTTAGTTTTGGCAAAGAAACATATCGAAGAAATGAGAAAATTTTGGAAAATGAGAAGATAAAAAGGCATTGCATAATCAAGATACTGCCCCACCAATATGAACTGATGGGGAGAGCCTCTCACACCACCAAGCATACGGGTCTCGTACTTAGCGGTTCATTAGACAAAAGAAATTTCGAGTTGTGTTACATTTGACATAGTCCGGCGAAATTTTAGAAATTGCTCTGAGAAAGAAAAGTATCCTCTCTTTTTCAGCCTTTCAATTGTTACAGTTGTTCTCATAATCGGATATAATTAAGCCAACCTAATATATGTATTTTTTGATAAAATATTGCTGATTTTTTGTAATACGCATAAATCGGCTTATATTTGTCTAAGTTTTAAAAAAACGAAGGCTTTTTAGATACTGCCTTCACCCACAAATTTTTAACAAACATTATTGAACATGCAAAATAATCAGTTATTATCAGGTCCTTCTTTAATAGTGTTTAGATTAATATTTTATTGTTGTGCAATATATTTCTTATTATTGGGAATTGGACTTGTCTTTTTCCCGTATCTTTTAGTGAAAGGTACTGCAGGGGTTGATGTAAGCCCAACAATTATTGGAATGCTTCGCGGAGCCGGAGGATCTCTTCTACCATATTCATTATTATACTTCATGATTGCGAGAAAACCTTTTATACGTAAATGGGCATTAAATATAATAGCTTTAGCAAATATTGTTGCAATTATTCTTGATTTTGGCTCGGTATTAATGGATGAATATAAGTTTAGCTATGCAATGATTGATGTGCCTATTGAAGTTTTAAGTTTGGGTGGAATATTAATAATCCTGGCTAAGATTCGGTCTATGGAGAAGAAGGAAAGTAAAAAATCATAGCTAAAACCATTGGCAAGTCGAGTAGGTAAAAGGAGATTTCACCCCTAAACCTCTCACAATACGAAACCTTAATTATTTATGCAATAAAAAAATAAGATAAAATGAAAACAAATTTTAATTTTAGCAAAGAAGACTACACAGACTTCAATAAGTACTTTTTATTAAAAAGACTGAAAACAAGAATCCTCAAAGTAATTATTGTTGTATTTGCTTTGATTGTGGCTATTTCAGATTCAAATTTATATGCTCAGGAAGTCAGTATTTCTGATGCTGAAAAAGCTGCCGACACATGGCTTACAAATACAGCGTTTCACAAAAATCATCAACTAAAGGATATTCATAAAATTAATAATAATGAAGGAGAAATACTGGCATATCGTTTCGATTTACAACCAAAAGGATATCTGGTGCTTACTGCAAACCAAAGCCTCCCCCCTATTATTGCTTATTCCTTTACGGGAAATTTTTCTATTATTGATCATCAGGCAAATCCGCTTGAAAACATATTGATTCAGGATTTGGAAATTAGACTGGCATATTTGCCAAATATGGAAAATATCAAAAAGGAAAATAATCGTAATCAATGGAATACACTTATCAATAATATTATGCAAGAGCATAGATTTGAGCAATGGCCCCCTGAGGGATCCACCAGCACAGGTGGCTGGTTAGAAACTAACTGGAAGCAGTCCTCGCCATATAATAATTTCTGTCCGATGGATGAAGTTACGGGCATAAGAAGCGTAGCAGGCTGTCCTGCCATAGCTTTGGCAATGATTATTAATTATCAGAAAAACTTAAACGGAACACAATTTACGGATGACGATGATTATTACCATAACTATAGTGGAAGACAATACTGGATTGACGACGATCACCATGAAATGAACTTTCCCTCTTTTCCCGCCCTAAATGTGTATTTTGATTCTATTGCAGTCAAATTTCCGGCACATATCCCTTTAACTACTGATGAGAAAGCAGCACTTGTGTTTTCATGTGGAGTGGCTGCACATCAGGTATATACTTCGAGTGTTTCAGGAACTTTTGGTGTAAATCAAGCGTATGATGCTTATTTGCGATTTGGATATAATAATGCCGTACTCGTTAATGACAGCGACACATCATTTTACACACAGATGAAAAACAATATGATGGAGGGAATGCCGGTTCATTTCGCAGTACTTTCCAGTACCGGTCAGGGAGGGCATAATGTAGTTACTGATGGTTATAATACTGATGAATATTATCACCTTAATTTTGGTTGGGGAGGCAGTTATAACGGCTGGTATCTTTTGCCGGATGAAATACCCTATAACCTTACAATTGTTGAAGGAGCTGTAATGGAGATTGGAGCATCACACGTTGAAATAGATGAAATAATTACTGAAGAAAAATATGGGTTTACAGTTTATCCCAACCCTTCATCAGAAAAAGTGAATATTTGTCTTGAACTACCTTACTCCGAAAATGTAAAATTAGAAATAAGAGATGTTTGTGGAAAACTTGTCAATGATATTTATACCGGATGGCTGAATAAAGGTAATCACACATTTGTTTGGCATATAAATGTAAATAACGGCATTTATAATGTTTCAATTAATACCGAAAAATCAATGCAAACAAAAAAAATTATTATCAAATAAATCTAAATTTAATCAATGATATTAAAAATGAGGTGTTTGGCAAAGAAACGCCAAAATAAAAAAATAATGAAAAATATTTTTTTATTAAAAAAGTAATACTACTTTTGCACAAAATATAAAACATACAATGAAAACAGGAACAGTAAAATTTTTCAATGAATCTAAAGGTTTTGGATTCATTATCGAAGAAGGATCAAACAAAGATTACTTCGTACACGTCTCAGGACTAATTGATGAAATTCAAGAAGGAGACAATGTAGAATTCGAATTAACAGAAGGTAAAAAAGGTTTAAACGCAATAGATGTCAAAGTAATTTAATATTTATTCTATCATTTTTTTATCATTAAAGAGAAGCCTGTAGATTAATCTACAGGCTTTTTTCTTTTATTTTTTCTGATGATGAATTTTTAAGATTCTATTCGAGAAGC
>JAIORY010000432.1 GCA_021107915.1 Bacteroidales bacterium
CCTAAACAAATCGAAAGACTAAATTCTATTTTTGAAAACATTCAACAAAATAATGGATTGAATAGCGAAATTGATTTCTCACCTTTATATTTATCCTTACATGAAGGCTTTATTGATAGAGACGAAAAACTAACTTGTTATACCGATCACCAGATATTCGATCGTTATCATCGGTTTTATTTAAAAGATCGGTTTAGTAAAAAAGAATCGGTTACTTTAAAAGAGATACATGATCTTAAACCAGGCGATTATGTAACTCATATTGATCATGGAGTTGGACAATTCGGTGGATTAGAGAAAATCGAAAATAACGGGAAGCAGCAGGAAGCCATCAGATTAATTTATAAAGATGATGATCTTTTATATATAAGCATTCATTCTTTACATCAAATTGCAAAATTTGTGAGCAAAGAAGGAACTGTTCCAAAACTAAGTAAACTGGGATCGAATGCATGGGAAAAACTAAAAAATAAAACAAAGAAAAAGGTCAAGGATATTGCTAAAGATCTTATTAAATTATATGCTCAGCGAAAATCTGTAAAGGGCATCCAATGTTATCCTGATACATATTTACAACACGAACTGGAAGCTTCATTTATATACGAAGACACTCCCGATCAGTTAAAAGCTACCGTTGATGTAAAATCTGATCTTGAAAAATCATACCCCATGGACAGGTTGATTTGTGGTGATGTTGGTTTTGGAAAAACTGAAATTGCTATACGAGCTGCTTTTAAAGTTGTTTCGGAAAGTAAGCAAGTGGCACTTTTGGTTCCAACTACAATTCTTGCTTTGCAGCATTATAACACTTTTTCTGAGCGCTTGCATGAGTTTCCCGTTAAGGTAGATTACATAAATAGATTTAAAAGTCAGAAGCAACAAAAACAAACTTTAAAAAATCTCAAAGAAGGGAAAATTGATATTTTAATTGGAACTCATCGTATTGTAAGTAAGGATGTTGAGTTTAAAGATATTGGATTGTTGATTATTGATGAAGAACAAAAATTTGGGGTTTCACTCAAAGAAAAACTGAAACAATTCAAAGTAAATATTGATACTTTAACACTTACAGCAACACCAATTCCAAGGACTTTGCAATTTTCGCTAATGGGTGCACGCGATCTTTCAATAATAAATACTCCACCACCAAACCGTTACCCTGTTAATACCGAATTGCGTGCCTTTAGTGAAGATGTGATACATGACGGGATAATGTATGAGATTGCACGGGGTGGACAAGTATTTTTTGTGCATAACAGAGTAAAGAATATCCTGGATGTTCAGCAAATGATAAATAGGTTTGCTCCCGGTGTAAAAGTTGCCGTTGCACATGGACAAATGGAAGGACACAAGCTGGAAAGGATCATGATTGATTTTATAAATGGAGATTATGATGTGCTGCTTGCAACTACAATTATCGAATCGGGACTGGATATTCCAAATGTAAATACAATTTTTATCAATGAAGCTCAAAATTACGGTTTAAGCGATCTTCATCAGCTAAGAGGCAGAGTAGGAAGATCCAATAAAAAAGCATTTTGCTATTTGATAACTCCACCACTTTCTACACTTACTACAGAAGCCCGAAAACGTTTGAAAGCTATTGAGGAATTTTCTGATCTTGGAAGCGGATTTAATATTGCAATGCGCGATCTTGATATTCGCGGGGCAGGAAATATTTTGGGTGCCGAACAGAGTGGTTTTATTGCTGAAATAGGTTTTGATACATATCATAAAATCCTTGATGAAGCCATTCTCGAATTAAAAGAAAATGAGTTTAAAGATATTTTTGGTGATGATAATAAAGAAAAAATAAAGGAGTTTGTTAAAGATTGTATAATCGAAACAGATTTCGAAGTTTTAATTCCTGACGAATATATCAGCAATATTACGGAGCGACTAAGTTTGTATAAAGAGCTTGATAACATTGAATCGGAAGACAAATTGAATGAATTTAAGGAAAAACTTAACGATCGTTTTGGCACTGTACCTTTACAAACTTTAGAGTTGATAAATACAATAAAGCTTCGATGGCTTGCCAAAAAAATTGGATTTGAAAAAATATTTTTAAAGAACAAACGATTCACGGGATATTTTATTAGTAACCAAGAATCAGCATATTATCAATCTCCGGATTTTTCATCAGTTTTACGATTTGTGCAAAATAATCCCGACAATTGTAAAATGCGTGAATATAAAAATAAACTGATTTTGGGTTTTGAAAATATTATTTCTATTGATGATGCACTGCGGGTTTTGGAAGATGTAACAATAGAATCGAAGATAGTTGAGTAACTCTTATATAAAAAACTGATCACTTCTTTTTAAATTTTAAATTTCTTTTAACAATGTAAAATGTAAAAAACACTCAATAAGCAACACACAATAATCAACACTCAACACTCAATAAACAAGTAAAAAGTAAAAAAGTCGAATATGCAGAAATTGAAAATTGAGTGTTGAATGTTGATTGTTGAATGTTTAATGAGTAGGCAGTCGGCAGTCAGCCAAGAGCTAACAGCCAACAGCTAAAAACTAAAAGCTAAAAGCTAAATAAAATAAAAAATAATCTGTGAATCTGTGGCATATTTAATCATTTTCGCATTTAATCATTAAATTTTAGTCATTTTAAATTTCCAATATCTTATTTTATTACTCTTACTTTTTAATTTTTATTACCTTTGTTACCCAAAATTTAAAATTAATATTTACGAACTAAAAACAAATAATTATGAAAAAACTTTTACTCTCTGTCTTTACAATTTTTATTGCATTCTCAATGACAGCACAAAACTGTACTGAGCTTTTTATTTCCGAATATGTTGAAGGTTCAGGAAATAATAAGGCAATAGAATTATATAATCCAACAAATGCTGTTGTTGATTTAACACCTTATCAATTAGTAAGATATTCTAATGGAGAAACTACTCCAAATGCTGTTCAGTTGGCAGGTGGATTCATTCAGCCAAAAAGTACTTATGTTATTGTTCTTGATAAAAGAGATCCCGGAGGAACAGGATATGAGCAACCTGTTGATTCTGCTTTATTGCTTTTAGCTGACACTTTTCTTTGTCCGGTTTATGAGGTAAATAAAATGATGTATTTTAATGGAAATGATGCTGTTACTCTTGAAAAAGACGGCGGATCGACAATTGTGGATATTTTTGCTATAGTTGGACCTCCTGATACTGATAATGGTTGGACTGACATAACCGACACAACTATTACATGGAATAATCAAGGTACACCGGAAGATTATACAATTGTTGATTATGGAGTTGGACCACTATTTTGGTTATCATGGACAAAGGATCATACTTTAATCAGAAAGCCTGAAGTTTCGTACGGAATAACAGAAAACCCTGATGTTTTTATTGTAACAATGCAATGGGATTCGCTTCCTCAAAATACATTTGATAGTCTCGGATCTCATTTTTGTGATTGTAATACTTTTGGTATTTCGGATATTGAAAATGATATTGATGTCGTTTTTTATCCAAATCCTGTTACTGATGGAAAACTTACCATTGATGCAGATTATAAAATAATAAAAATTGAAATTTTCAATATTCTCGGAAAAGCAATACTCAATAAAAATTATCAGTCCGGTTTAAAAAATACTGTAGTTGATATTAATAAATTAGAAAGCAGCATCTATTTTGTGAATGTTACTTTTGAGAATAATCAGACTGTAATGAAAAAGATCATTATAAGATAATATTTTTTATACACCCTGTTCATTTTATTACAGGGCAGGCAAGAGAATGATTATTTTATGAAACTTGAAATTCGAAATTTGAAATTATAAAGAAGACAAAATTTCTAATTTCTAATTTCCAACGACTGAAAGACATCCGTATGGATTCCTACATCTTGAATTATTAAAATGTCGGCAAAAATATAATATTAATAAAAAAAATAAATACATGAAACTCAGGATAATTCTTTTTCTATTTTTATTTTCAACTACAAGTATTTTTGCTCAAACAGGAACAATAAACGGGAAAATTACAGATAAAGAAACTGGAGAATCCCTTATAGGTGTAAATGTTGTTTATGCTTCAGGAAAAGGAACTGCTACAGATTTTAATGGAATTTATTCACTACAACTCGAATACGGAAAATATGAACTAACTGTTTCTTATGTTGGTTTTGAGAAGATTACAAAAACTATTACTCTTAATTCACCTTCAATAATTTTAGATTTTCAATTGATTTACAAATATCTTACCGAAATTGAAATTATTGGAGATATGGCAAAGACAAGAGAAACACCGGTTGCATTTTCCACGATAGAAGCAATAAAATTAGATGAAGAACTTGCGTCTCAGGATATTCCTCTAATTTTAAATTCTACACCCGGCGTTTATGCCACTCAACAAGGTGGAGGGGATGGAGATTCAAGAATTAATATTCGTGGATTTAGTCAACGGAATGTTGCAGTAATGCTTGATGGGATTCCTGTTAACGATATGGAAAATGGTTGGGTTTATTGGTCTAACTGGTTTGGTTTGGATGTAGTGATGCAAAAAGCACAAGTACAAAGAGGCTTGGGAGCATCTAAACTTGCAATTCCATCGGTTGGTGGAACAATCAACTTGCAAACAAAAGGAATTGGCGCAAAAAAAAGAATTGTTGTAAAACAAGAAGTTGGAGACAACGGTTATTTGAGATCTTCCTTTGGGATTACTTCAGGGCAACTAAAAAATGGCTGGGGAATTACTGCTGCCGGTTCTTATAAAAGAGGAAACGGTTGGGTGGATAAT
>JAIORY010000203.1 GCA_021107915.1 Bacteroidales bacterium
CGGTAACAAAGTTAAAAATGGTGTTTATATTTACAAGCTGATTATTGGTTAGGAAACTGTTTGCGGGAAGGTTGTAAAAAATTATATATATTTGTTTGCTAATATTTAAATTACCAAAAAAAATGTTCAATGGCTACATGGCCACGCCTACCTGCCGAAGGACAAACTTTGAACACTAATAAAAAAGCAAAATAGCACCAAAAATCATTTATTATGAATTATTATAAAGAATATGAAAAGAAATTAATCAGTTCTGAAAAAGCTATTCAAGTCATTAAAAATGGTGATTGTATCATTCACGGTACAACATTAGCCGAACCATTAGCACTTTTACAGGCTATTGCCGATAGGGCAAGAGCTGATGATTTGAAAAATATTAAGATGCATTGTTTTAATCCGCAGGCACATGCAAAGAACACTTATTATGCTTTAGATTTAGTTGACTGTATTGAGACTTATACGTGGTTTATCAGTGGTGTTGACAGGTCAATGGCAAGGGTTGGACTTACACAGTTTATTCCTTCATATTTGTATCAGATTCCCAAGTTTATTGAAGAAATGATGGATATTGATGTTACAATTACTACTGTTTCACCAATGGATAAAGCAGGCTTTTTTAGTTTCGGAACGGCAAATGATGTTATTTCAACAGCAGCCAGAAATACGAAAAAATTAATCGTAGAGGTGAACAAAAATATGCCAAGGGTTTTTGGAGATTCTCTTTTACATATATCAGAAGTTGATGCTGTTGTGGAAAATCATATACCATTATTACAACTTGCTCCTCCACCATTAAAACCTGAAGATGAAAAAATTGGAAAATTTATAATTGAGATTATACCTGACGGGGCTGCGCTTCAATTAGGAATTGGAGGAATACCTAATGCTGTAACAAATTATCTTGGAAATCATAAAGACCTGGGCATTCACTCCGAACTTTTAGGACCCGGTATGATTGAGCTTATTAAAAAAGGTGTAATTAACGGAAGGCGAAAAACTCTGCACCCCAGAAAACATATTTTTACTGTTGCTTATGGTATTGACAGTACATTTGAGTTTATGAATGATAATCCAAGTATGGAGAGTTACCCGTCTTCTTATGTATTAGATCCTTGTGTAATAGCTAAAAATGACAGAATGGTTGCAATAAATTCAATTATTGAAGTTGACCTGACCGGACAATGCAATTCGGAATATATGGCGGGAATACAATATAGCGGAACCGGTGGCCAGTTGGATTTTGTGAGAGGAGCTTATGCTGCAAAAGACGGTTTGTCAATTATGGCTTTTTATTCAACTGCAAAAGATGGAAGTATTTCACGAGTTGTGCCTCGTCTGGGTGAAGGTGCAGTTGTTACCACTCCACGTATGGATGTTCATTATCTCGCTACCGAATATGGTATTGTTAATCTTAAACAAAAATCAATAAGGGAAAGAGCTTTAGCTATCATAAGCATTGCTCATCCGAAATTCAGGGAGAAATTATTACGCGAAGCAGAGGATATGAATCTTATGTAAAGACAGGGATTGGTAGTTGCAGTGGCAGTATCAGAAGAAGACAGATTAAAAAACTAAATTATACCGGGTGTACGACAAATTTCCCAATTTCAATCAAGAGACTATTAAAATCTTTAGTTTTCATGATATTTGGTAAAGATGTTGACTGGAAACCAAAGAAAATTTTTAGTAGAATTAGTGGAAACTTTGGGTAGAAATATCTACATAACAAAAAATCTAAACTTTAACCACAACCTTCGACTTCCATTTCCCTGAAATATAATATAAATATGAAAGCACCAAACCAACGAACCATGCAAATGGCATTCCAATCCAAACACCGCTAACACCAAATTTTTGTGAGAGATAATAACAAAGCGGTACTCTTACAATCCACAAAGAAATAAAAGTAATTATCATTGGTATGAAAGTATCTCCGGCTCCACGCATTACTCCGCCTATCACAAACATTGTAGAAAAAAATATATAAAACCATCCAACTGTATAAAGAAAATCTACACCTATGTTGATAACATCAGCATCAGGAGTAAACAAACTCATAATTTGATAACGTAATGTAAGTGAGATAACACTCATTGAAACAGCAAATATTGCAGTCATTTTTAGGGTTGCAAGCAATCCTTTTTTTACCCTTTCAGGCTTGTTGGCACCAAGATTTTGTCCAACAAAAGTAGAAAGAGCAGCAGCAAAGTTCATCGCCGGAAGCGAAACAAAAGAATTAATTCTGAACACAACGCTATATGCCGCAGTTGCATTAGTGCCGAAAGGATTAACCAACCAAAACATCACCATCATACCCAAAGAAACAAACATTTGCTGAAACCCGATTGGAAATCCTATACGAATGCCTTTTTTAAATATTATTTTATTAAAATTATGTTTTCTCCACGACAAATTTATTACCTCATGAGTACGATTAAGATAAAATATTGCACCTATAAAAGCAACTCCTTGTGAAATCAATGTGGCAAATGCCACTCCTGCAACACCCATCTTTAAAACAATCACAAATAATAAATCTAAAATAATATTTGCAACTGTAGAGAATATCATAATATAAAGTGGGGTTTTAGAATCACCAAGCCCGCGCAAAATAGCACTTGTTCCACTAAATCCAAAAAAGAATACCAAACCCGACATATAGATTGTAAGATATATCTTTGCCTGAGGAATAGTTGCTTCAGGCATTTTAATAAGTTGAAATATCTCCTCAGCAAAAAATATTCCTAAAGCACTAACAAAAATTGAAGCAAAAAACAGAAAGATATAAAGTGTATCTATAGTTTGTTTTATTTTTTCCATGTCTTTTGCACCGAAGTATTGGGCAATAATTATAGTAAAACCTATTGCGATGCCGATTATCAGGGAGATTAAAGTAAAGATAATAGGAAATGAAGCCCCAACAGCAGCAAGTGCTTCTTTTCCAATAAAATTACCAACAATAATACTATCAACAACATTGTACAATTGCTGAAAGACATTACCAAGTAACATCGGCAGAGCAAATTTTAAAATCTGCGTACTTTCTTTTCCTACACTTAGGTCTTTCATTAATATTATATATTATTTTTGTAATGAAAAAAGTTTGCTGTAAATCAAGTGCATTGAAATCTTTCTAAATTCTAAATTTATCATTTTAAATTCTAAATTTTTTCAACAATGTAAAATGTAGAATTATAAATGTAAGATGTAGAAAATGTTGCAAAATCCTCCAGATTTTTAAAATCTGGAGGATTTAAGTTTATTAGTTATAAAAAATTCATTTCATCATTTTTTTCCCAAGGAAGTAACATCTTTTACTTCCGAAGAAATTTTATCAATATCTTTTTTGATCCCGGAATCATTTGTGGCATTTTTAAATTCTTTTATTCCTTTGCCCAAACCCTTCATAAGTTCGGGTATTTTTTTCCCGCCAAATAATATTAAAACTATCAAAGCAATAACAATAATTTCGTAACCACCCATTAGGCCTAATAAAACAAACAGATACATCATATTTCTAAAATATTTTTCGACAAATGTACAAAACAAAATGAACTGTTGAGTTTTGGAATAGGTGGAATGGGGAATATTTTTTTGATCCTCAATTCTTGATCCTTGATCCTTGATTCTTGATTCTTGATCCTTGATCCTCGATCATTATTCCATCACTACATCACTTCACCTACCATTTCAAAATTTTCTTCAAATCAGGAAAACATAATTGATTATTAAACTATTAGTGATTATCTTTGCAAAAAATACGATCCGTTCTATCGCTGCGAATTCATTCGTAGAGGAAAGTCGGGACAACACAGAGCACCATACTTCTTAACGGGAAGGTCTCGCCATAGACGAGAACAGCAAGTGCCACAGAAAATAACCGTCTCGTCTCAGACGAGATAAGGGTGAAAACGCGAGGTAAGAGCTCACGATCGCAGCAGGTAACTGTTGTGATGGGTAAACCTTATGGGTTGAAAGGTCAAATATACCGGGGATTTTCGTTTATTCGGAAAATAGGACTGCTCGTCCAATCTCGGGGGGTTGGCTGCTTAGAGTTTGCCGGCGACGGTAAACCCAGATAAATGATAGAAACCGCCATTTGGTGAATACAGAATCCCGCTTACAGGATCGTATTTTTTTATTTCTTTTTAAAATTGAAAGTATATTTATCTATAAAAACTTAACATGATTAATTTATAAACACTCTTAATTATCTCTATATTAGCCGCGAATTCGCGAATGATTAATAAAAAGAAATATTATAATTCATTTATTATTAGCGAATTCGCGGCTTTTATGAATAATTGAGGTTAATAAGATCAAAAAGAAGAACAAATTGACAATACAAAAAAAAACTAAGAAAATTTGACAGATATATTTGCAAGTGTCAAATATTGTGTATTTTTGACAAAAAGATAATATATATGTCAAATTCAATGAAACCATACGACAGGAATTTTCCATACAATAATCTACCACTACTGCCTCCTCCCGATGAAAAGGTAATTACAATTGAGGTGTTACAAGCATTGAATAAAGCCAATAAAGCTCTTGCAGAGCTTAAAGGATTAGCAGGAAAACTTCCTAATCAATCAATGTTGGTAAATACAATAGCATTGCGAGAAGCAAAAGCCAGTACTGAGATTGAAAACATATTTACTACTGATGACGAATTATATAAATCATTAACAATTAGAGAATCTGACTTGAAAGGAAATGCCAAAGAAGTATTGTTTTACAGACAAGCTTTGTG
>JAIORY010000087.1 GCA_021107915.1 Bacteroidales bacterium
TTGTACTTCACATGTGGATAAGGAATTATTATTATGAATACTAAGGTTTCCTCCTATTGAATTTAGGTTTTCAAGACCTTCTAAACTTGTTAAATCTGGAAGGTGATAAAGGCTAAAAAAATCGCCAACAGAAGTTAAATTATTCAAACCGACAAAATTATGTAAATGATAAACAATGGAAAATCTAAGACCTCCACCGATGGAAATAAGATTTTCTAAACCGGTTAAGGTCGAGATATTTTCACAAGAAATAACAGAGAGATTTCCTCCAATATTTGTCAAATTATTTAATCCGGTAAAGTTTATTAAATTATACGATTCTATCCAAAATTCTTCTCCAATGTAAGTTACATTATCAAGACCGGATAAATTATTCAGTTGGTTGCAATCAATCCAAAGGTTTCCTGCTATGGATGTTATGTTGTGTAAACCGGTTAAACCAGTGAGGGAAAAATTTTCAACAATTCTCAGTTCTCCTTCAATGGATGTAATATTCTCAAGTCCTGTTAAATTAATCAGTGAATAATTTCTTCGAATAACAAGATCTCCACCAATGGATGTAAGATTTTCTAAACCGGATAGACTTGTCATATTAAGATTAGTGCTAAAATGATAATTTCCAATTTGTAAATATCCCCCGATAGTTGTCAAAACACTTAATCCATTCAAATTATTGATATCCTCCCCATTAATTTCAACATATCCCTCAATTTCTGTACATCCGGGATAATTAGTTTGAAAATTGTCTATTTCTGCCTGAGTTGTAAATGTGATTCCATTTGGCAAACAGGATTGGGAAAAGCTTGTAATCTGGATGATGAATGCTAAAATGAGTAGTAATGTTATTTTTTTCATTGTGTGGAATTTAAAATTAATTAATGGTTTACTTGTCATAATGAAATCTACAGCTATATATCAAAATTTCATTTTTATTAACCTGATAAACTAATCTATGTTCTCTGTCAATTCGTCTCGACCAGAATCCAGCTAAATCATATTTTAATGGTTCCGGTTTTCCTTTTCCGTCAAAGGGAGTCCTTTCTATTTCTTTTATTAACCCATTTATTTTTCTAAGTATTTTTTTATCCTCAGATTGCCAAGAAATATAATCTTCCCATGAATTTTTTGTGAAAGTAATTTTCATTATTCTTCAATTAACTCCTTCTGAATTCCTTTTCCATTTTTCATTTGCTGAATTGATTCATATAACCTGTCAGCATTGATTTTAGAACTCAATAAGTGAACCGTTTCCATTATAGAATTATATTCACTTAAAGAAATCATTACCGTTCCTTTGCCTGTTCCCCTTTTAATAATCAAAGTTTCATTGTTTTCTTCAACGCTATCCAGAAACTTTCTAAGTCTTGTACGAAATTCTGTATAATTTGCAGCAATCATTTTTATATTATTTTAAGTTATTAATTGAGTACAAATATACGTACTTAATCAGTAAAAACAAAATTATTTTTAATTATAGAATATTTTGATGTGTAATGATTAAGTGGAAATTTATCGTACACCCACTTCACTCTTTTTCAGAACTGTATTTTGTAACTGATATATGGAAAGATAATAGTTAACCCGTAAGTTTCTACGGAATTGGTTTTGTAATTAAAAGCGTGACCAAATGATTCTTCCTGCATCAGCAAATTTTTAGCTTGAAAAATAATTGAATGCGAGCATTTAGGTTTATTTATTGTATAATTTATAGAAATATCAACATAATAGTTTGTAGGTAATTGATTTTCATAAATTCGTGAATCATCATAAATTACATACTTATATTGATTCGATTTTTGATAATCTACCGGAGATTGTCTTTTACCTCCAAGAACTGTGAATTTCCCGTTAATCCCAAATATGTTGTTCTTTTTTGTTTGCCACTCTTTACCTGCTAAAATATTAAAAACAAAGTTCTGATTGTATTTTGTGTTTCGCTCAATATCATCACCACCTTTATATTTTGAAGCATAAACCGAAGAAGTAATCATGTAATAAAATCCATTATTAATGAATTGCTCCAAAGTAAAATCTACTCCGATATTTGTACCAGTTCCTGTATTTATCAACTGCTCTGTAAAAAATGTCTCGCTTGTATAATTTATCATCGAAACTGAACTGTCAACTATTACAGGCACATCATATAAAATTTGATAATATGGTTCAATTCTTAAATGTGTGTTTTTCCCGATTTTTACATTATAACCCAAAACAAAATGATGCGCTTTAGTTACGTTTAATGTGGAATTTAATTCTTCATAATTATTTCCAACAGGAATTTCAGTCAGGTAAATTCTGAGAGGTTCAATTTTGCTGTGTTTCCCGTAAGCCAAACTTAGTGAATGTTTTGGCATAAATCTCCAGTTTACACCAAATCTTGGTTCTAAAATTAGTTCATTGTTTATGCTAAAATGTACTATATGAATGCCGGTGTTAACATTTAAGTTTTCTCTTAAATAATATTTCGACTGAGTATAAAACTGGTAACTATATGCCAATCCTTTACTATTCACAAAAAAATCGGCAACATCATTTTCGGCAACATTTGTATTATTCTCCACATCGAAATTATAAGAAAGTCTGTTCAAAATAATCCCGCTTCTATTGGTGTGTCTGCTGTTAAATTTATGATTAACGAAAGATATAAATGATATTTTTGAGTTGATTTCATTCTGATTTGTAACCGGAATTTCCTGGAAATTCATTTTATAGTAAACATTCTTATTTACGTATTCAGTAGCTGAAAAAGAAACAGAAGAAAACAAGTAAGTTTTTTTGTTTAAAATAATCCTATGGTTAATACCGGATGCAGTTAAATTATACTGAATATTGTATTTGAAACTCTCCATATTTGTTTCCCATTCCGTAGTATCTCTATTTAATACATTTGCAATATTTCCCATTCCGTTAATACTCCACAAAGAAAAAACACCAGCTTTTTTTGTTGGGAAATTAAATTTTAAAGATAAATCGGAATATGTGGGCAAACCTGTAATTTGAGGCATTAAATCTTGCAAAAGACCAATTGTAGAATATCTGTAATTAATCAAATACGTAGAGCGTTTTCCTTTTACAAAAGGACCTTCAAATGCAAAATCAATACCTTGTGAACCCACCTGAAAAGCATATTCTCTTTTATCTGAATTACCTGAACGCATTTTTATGTCAAATACTCCCGATATTGCATTACCATATTCTGCAGGAAAAGCACTTGTCAAAAAATCAGAATTAGCTAACATATTGCTACTAAACATTGTGTTTACTCCTCCACCGGAAAACATTCCTGCGAGATGATTTGGCGCAGGAATCTCAACACCTTCTAATTTCCATAAAATACCTTTTGCTGCATTTCCCCTGATAACAATTTCGTTATTATCAACTGTACTTGGTGTTACTCCTGCAAATGCACTTGCTAAACGCGAAGGATCGTCCATACCACCTGCAAAACGCTGAGCATCTTCAACAGAAAATGTTCTTGCTGATAAAGTTGCCATTTTGTTTATTGCTTCTTCTTTTCTTGTTTCAGCTTTTATTACTACTTCATCCAAAGTTGAATAAGATTCTTTTAACGAAATGTTTAATGATATTTCTTTACCTGAACTTACCAAAAGTCCTGAAATAAATTGTTCTTCATAACCAATAAAACTTATTTTTAATGATACTCTGCCTACAGGTACATTTTCCAGCCTAAAACGCCCATTTACATCAGAAACTGTTCCTATTAAGGGATTTGAGTTAACTACTAAAACTGTTGCTCCGGGCAACTCAACCTGACTTTCACTATCAATAACTTTACCTTTAATTGTTTGTGTAAGTTCTTGTGAATAAGCAAAACTGATAGAATTCAAAATTATTAACAACAAAATATATATAACTTTTTTCATCATGGAATGTATCTTTTTTTAATTTTACAAAATTGCTTATTAAATTTGTACATACCAATACTGATAAATCATTATTTTATGTTTACTGAAATAGAGAAAATACAATTTGATTATTTAGAAACACTTAACAAACAGAAGTTTATTCCGGAAGACTTGGATTACTCAATAATGGATAAGCATATTGAATTTCTCGAAAAGTTAAATGTTATTGAAAATAGTTCCATTTCGATTTTTGATTTGTATCAGAGAAAACATGTTTATTTATCATCAAGGTTTGAAACTGTTTTTGGTTTTAATATTGATGAAGCACATGAAGAAGGAAATGAATATTTTGATAAAAAAGTTCATCCTGATGATAATCTTAATGCAATGAAAATAGGCAGCTATTTTCTTAAAATTGCTTATACTTTACCTATTGAAAAAAGAAAAGATTATAAACTGATTAATGACTACCGGATTAAAAACGGAGAAGATAAATATATTCGGGTTATTGAACAATTTCAGGCTTTAGAGTTGGATAAACACGGGAATATTTGGTTAGCTTTATGTGTTATGGATTTTTCGCCTAATCAGGATATATCTTTGCCTTTGCAAAATAAAGTAATAAATTTCAGGACAGGAGAATTGTTTCATTTCCCGGAAACAACCAAAGAAATTAATTTATCAAAAAGAGAAAAAGAAATACTCGGTTTAATCTCAGAAGGTTTAATTAGTAAAGAAATTGCAGATAATCTGTTTATAAGTGTTCATACTGTAAATACGCATCGACAAAAAATCATAGAAAAATTAAATGTAAAAAATTCTCACGAAGCTATTAAGTTGGCGAAAAA
>JAIORY010000294.1 GCA_021107915.1 Bacteroidales bacterium
GTAAAAACTTTACAACCCACATTTATCAGGTCGTCCATGGTTTTAAAAACCTCTTCTTCGGTTTCGCCTATTCCTGCCATTATTCCCGATTTTGATGTAATTCCTTTTTCAGAAATATATTTAATAACTTCAAGACTTCTGTTATAATTTGCCACACTTCGCACCTGTGGAGTTATTCTTTCAACTGTTTCAAGGTTATGAGAAATGACTTCGGGTTTCGCATCAATTATTTTATCCAGCAGTTCATGTTTCCCCAAAAAGTCAGGAATTAATGTTTCGATTGTTGTTTCGGGATTAAGTTTTTTTATTGCCCTGATGGTTTCTGCCCAGATTGTTGCACCACCATCAGGCAAATCATCACGGTCAACGGAAGTTAAAACACAATGTTTTAGTCTCATCAGTTTTACTGATTTAGCAACACGTTCGGGTTCATTAATATCTACAGGAAGCGGCTTGCCTGTTTTCACTCCGCAAAATTTGCACGAACGGGTACAAATATCACCGAGTATCATTAAAGTAGCAGTACCTCTGCCCCAGCAGTCCGACATATTCGGACAACTACCGGAAGTACAGATTGTATGAAGTTTATTTTTTTCAACAATTTCTCTTATTTCCAAATATTTTTTACCTCCCGGAATTTTAATTTTTAGCCAATCCGGTTTTGTTCTTTTCTTTTTATTGGTCATTTTTATCAGGATATTAGCATATTAAAAAATGCATTGCAAAATTAATATACTAAACACATAAAAATAAATAAAATTAAATATTTAATTTCAAGTGAAGAGTTTCTCTGCTTTTTCACATTTCCGATCAAGTTCAGTTTAAAAAATTTTGGGTTGAGAATGATTTTTAAATGGTATATGCGAAATAATGGAAATAAGGAGAATCCTTACAGATAATCCGGAGTCGTTGGTAAATTGCTTTATTTTCCACAAATTTTCAATTTTCTATTTTGATATTAATCAAAGTTTTATACTTTTGCACTCATTTTTCGGGTAAATATACTAATTCTTAATAATTTTGCAACCCCGATAGCTATCGGGGAAAACTGTTTAGAAATAGTAATGCGGTACAAAATAAAACTGGAAATTATGCAATTCTGTTCCGTACAAGTATAGGTAATTTATAAAAATATAATACATAAAAAATGAAGGTATATCAAACAAAAGAAATTAGGAATATTGCTCTTATCGGAAGCTCAAAATCAGGGAAAACAACTCTTACTGAATGTATGCTTTTTGAAGGCGGAATAATAAATAGAAGAGGTTCTGTTGATGATAAAAATACTGTTTCTGACAATAAAAAAATAGAACTTGAACGTCAAAATTCAATTTATTCCAGTGTTTTATACACTGAATATAAAAACAAAAAAATTAATATAATTGATACTCCGGGTTTTGATGATTTTATTGGAGAGGTTGTTTCTTCTTTAAGAGTTACAGATACTGCCGTTATGGTTATAAATTCTCAAAATGGCGTAGAGGTTGGAACAGAAATTACATGGAGACATGCAAAAATTAATAAAATTCCCGTAATATTTGCTGCGAATCATTTAGAGCACGAAAACTCAAACTTTGATGAAACTATTTCTCAGTTAAAACAAAACTTTGGTGGAGGTGTTACAGTTTTCCAATATCCGGTAAATTCAGGATTAGGTTTTGATTCTTTTATTGATCTTGTACAAATGAAAATGTACAAATATCCTGAAGATGGAGGAAAACCTGAAATTTTAGATATCCCTGACGATCAGAAAGAAAAAGCTGAAGAATTGCAGTCAACCATGATCGAAGATCTTGCAGCCAATGATGAAGAACTTATGGAATTGTTTTTTGAAAATGGCACTCTCAAAGAAGCTGAAATTCAACAAGGATTAAAAATCGGAATAAATACAAGAGGTATTTTCCCTGTTCTTTGTATCAATGCAAAACACAATATGGGCGTTGGACGACTTCTTGAATTTATTGGTAATAACGCTCCGGCTCCTGATGAAGTACCGGCAATTAAAACCACAGAAGGTAAAGAACTAACTTTTAAAGCAGATGATCCGGCATCAGCATTTATTTTTAAAACTTCAATTGAACCACATCTTGGCGAAGTTTCTTTCTTTAAAGTTTACTCAGGTGAAATTACAGAAAGTCTTGACATGATTAATCCAAACACAAGCACAAAAGAAAGAATCTCACAAATATTTGCTTTTTCAGGAAAAAATCGTGAAAAAATTGAAAAAATTGTCGCCGGTGATATTGGAGCAACCATCAAACTAAAAAACACTCATACTAACAATACGCTTAATGCAACAAGTATTTCTGATCAAATAATTGAACCTATTGTATTTCCTGATCCTAAGTTTCGTATTGCCATGAAGGCTAAAAATTCAACTGATGATGAAAAACTTGGTCTTGTACTTAATGAACTGAAAAAAATGGATCCAACTATACATTCTGGATTCTCAAGGGAATTAAAACAGCTTATTGTTGAAGGTAATGGCGAGTTACATTTGAATATTGCAAAATGGCATCTCGAAACTCTTGAAAATGTTCCTGTTGAATTCATCACTCCTAAGATTCCTTATCGTGAAACAATTACAAAGGTTTCTCAGTCAAGTTATCAGCATAAAAAACAATCGGGTGGTGCAGGACAATTTGGTGAGATTTATATAGTTATCGACCCTTATGAAGAAGGAATGGATGCCCCGAAAAATTTCAGCCTTAAACAAACTGTAAGAAAAACATCTGTTCAACCCCTCAACATTGTAAAAAATCCATCTGAATTAAAAGTAAATGTTAGAGGTGTAAACGAAATTGATCTTGAATGGGGAGGAAAACTTATGTTTTACAATTGTATAGTTGGTGGCGCTATTGAAACAAGATATTTACCTGCTGTACTTAAAGGAGTTATGGAAAGAATGGAAGAAGGTCCGCTTACCGGTTCTTATGCACGAGATATTAGAGTTTGTGTTTATGATGGTAAAATGCACCCTGTTGACTCAAATGAAATTTCATTTAAATTAGCCGGAAAACATGCTTTCAGCCTTGCATTTAAGGAAGCAGCTCCAAAAATCCTTGAACCTGTTTACGATCTTGAAGTTATTGTACCGGAAGATAAAATGGGTGGTGTTATGACCGACTTACAGGGACGTCGTGCGATTATTATGGGAATGGAAGGTGGAACTATCAAAGCAAGAATTCCTCTTGCAGAAATCAGCAGATACTCAACAGCTTTAAGTTCTTTAACAAGCGGAAGAGCAACTTACAGTATTAAGTTTGCTGAGTATGCACCGGCTCCAAATGATATTCAGGAAAAACTTCTGAAAGAATACGAAGAAGCTCAAAAAGAAGACGAATAGTTTTTAAAATAAAGCACCAAATAACAAAAAATCAAAAAACAAACAAATTAAATTCCAAACTACAGAACTTGTCCGTCTGGAAAATCAATGACAAAATGTTCAAAACAACTTGAAACTGTTTTGGTCATTGAAATTTTGGTTATTGGAATTTGTTTGAAATTTGGTGCTTGTGATTTGTGATTTTTACTATTTATACTTGTACAAAACAGAATTACAAAATCAATACTTTGCTAAAAAAATAACTCCACAATTTTAATGTGATCTTCTTCGGTCATTTTTATGTTTGCACCGGAAACATTATTAGCCGTCATGTTATTAATGATCTCAGGTTTTTTGTCTTCAGTTATTCCTGCTTCCTGACAAAGAACAGGACAGTCCAATAATTTGAAAAATGATTCAAAAGCTGAAATTGTTTTTTCAGTAGTATCTGTATTAAAAACATTTTTTCCTAATTCAATAATCCTTTCGGGGATGATATTTGAAAAGTGTTTCATCCATGCCGGATAAGCTATCGAAAGCGAAGCACCATGCGGAATATCATACAAAAGCGAAAGTTCGTGACCCAGAGAATGTACTCCCCAATCACCGGATTTTTTACCATTAAATGTTAATCCGTTTAGAGCTGCTGTAGCAGCATACATAATTTTTGCTCTTAGTTCATAATTATCAGGATTATCAAGAAGTTGGGGTCCGTATTCAATTGCCTCATTAATAATTGAAAATATAAATCGGTCGGATAAAGTAGCTTCTCCTTTTCCAAAATATGCCTCAAGAGAATGAGCTATCAGGTCAACAATTCCATAAGCAGTCTGATTACGGGGAACGGAAAAAGTGAATTGAGGATCGAGAAACGAATGTTTGTTAAAAAGTAATTTATGTCCCCAACCGAGCTTTTCTTTTGTCTTGTTATTTTGAAGTACTGCATAAGGATTCATCTCGGTACCTGTTGCAGCAAGCGTAAGAACAGAAATCAAAGGAATAGCACTTTTTGGTTCTACTTTTCCTTTATAAAAATCCCATGAAGAATTTTCTACAGGAATAGTAATTGAAATTATCTTTGCCGAATCAATTACGCTTCCTCCGCCAACAGCAAGAATAACATCAACATTATTATCTCTGCCAAGTTTTGCTGCTGCATCAACATCTTCATAAATTGGGTTTGGTTTTATTCCTGAAAATTCAAAAACCTCCGCATCAATACTTTTAAGTTGATGAATCATTTTATCATAGATGCCATTATTTTTTATTGATCCGCCACCGTAAACAAGCAAGACTCTTTTACCGAATTTTTCAATTGTCTTTCCTAAATTATCCGTTACATCTTTTCCAAAATG
>JAIORY010000373.1 GCA_021107915.1 Bacteroidales bacterium
AAATGAGGAGGATTATTATGTATTTTGTTTTTTGCATTTTGGGTTTTGGGTTTTGGGTTTTGAGTTTCAGGTTTCGGGTTTCGGGTTTTGAGTTTCAAGTCCCGAAGCAAAGCTTCGAGGATGCTCGAGCAAAGCTCGGCATTTCAAGTTTCAGGTTATAACCAAAATCTTAAATCTTAAATCTACAATCTTAAATTCTTCATTCAACCATCCAACTTTTCAAACTCCGAATTCCTGCTTTTGTATTCGGGAACAATTTTTTTCATCTTTTTAACGATAGAAAAATTATCTTGTTTTCCAAAACGAACAATAAGTTTTGTAATATCTTTTTTGACAATTTCGGGATCATATTCATTGACCTTTGCAATCATAATTTGCGGATGTTGTGTTGGCAGAGTGTTTTCCTGATCGTTTAAAAGTTCTTCGTAAAGTTTTTCTCCCGGGCGCAGTCCTGTGTATTTTATCTGAATATCTTTTCCGAGTTCCAATCCTGACAAGCGTATCATTTTTTTTGCAAGATCAATTATCTTCACCGATTCGCCCATATCGAAAATAAATATTTCTCCTCCATTACTTATTGCACTTGCCGCAAGTACAAGCTGACAGGCTTCGGGTATGGTCATAAAAAAACGTGTAATATCCGGGTGAGTTATAGTAACAGGACCTCCTTTTTCAATTTGTTTTTTGAATAATAATATCACCGAACCGTTTGAACCAAGTACATTTCCAAAACGTGTAGTGGTAAATCGTGTGTTAGCTTTTTTATTTAATGATTGTGTATAAATTTCAGCTATCCTTTTTGACGCTCCCATTACGCTGGTTGGATTTACAGCTTTGTCGGTGGAGATCATTATAAATTTTTCGGCTTTATATTTCACCGAAAGGTCAGCTATTATTTTTGTTCCTTCAATATTTGTTCGCAACGCTTCAGAAGGATTAGTTTCCATCATTGGAACATGTTTGTATGCAGCGGCATGAAAAACAATTTGTGGAGAAAATAACTTAAACAGCTTTTCCATTCTTTCTTTGCTGCAAATATCAGCGATGATAACTTCAAAATCAATACCCGGAAATTTTTCAAGACATTCCAGTTCTAATTGAAATAAAGGACTTTCTGCCTGATCAACAAGAATTATTTTATTTGGTGAAAAACAGGAAATCTGTCGTACAATTTCACTACCGATAGAACCTGCAGCCCCGGTTATCAAGATATTTTTCCCGACAAGGTCTTTACTGATTTTTTCTTTATTTAGTTTAATAATTTCACGCCCCAGTAAATCTTCAATATTTATTTCCCTTATCTGATTAAAACTAAGCTCACCGTTAATCCACTTTACAAAAGGAGGTACATTGAGAACTTTTACATCGTATTCAAGGCAAACTTCAATTACTTTTTTCTTTTTATTAGGGGCAAGTTTTTGGATGGAAAGAATCAACTGGTTAATATTGTTGGTTTTAAGAAGATGATCAAGTTTATTGCTGTTAAAAACTTTAACGCCTTCAATACTTTTCCCGATTTTGTTATGATCGTCATCAATAAAAGCAAATATTTTATATTTTGTTCCGGCATCACGTTCCAAAGCTCTTTTAGTAAAAATACCGGCTTCTCCAGCACCAAATATTATCACATTGGTTTTTCCCTTGGCGGGATTTAAAAGTTCTAAATAAGTGATTTTTATAATTATACGAAATGCTGCAAGCAAAAGTGTACTTGTAAAAAACTCAATAATAATAACTGAAAAAGGTATAAGGTAAAATTCATCAATAAAATAATATGTTACAAGACTTGTAGTAATGAAAATGATACTGCCGGAAATCATTACCAAAAACAATCTGAAAATATCCTGAGTACTGGTATATCTGATAATTCCGGCATAAGTTCTCGCGATAAGGAAACTTATTCCTCTGATTAAAATGAAATAGCCGATGATTTCAGGAAGTAATTTAAGCCATTTTTCTTCGATTTGAAAATTAAAACGTAATAGAAATGCCATTAAAACCGAAAACATAACTAAGGCAATATCAATAAGTATGATAAGCCATCGGGGAGTATTGTTTTTAAATGCCAACATTTCTATAATTTTTTTCAAAGATAAAATAAAAAAGTGAAGGAAGATGGTTTGGTTTTGAGTTTTGAGTTTGAAGTTTTGAGTTGACTCAATTTCAAACCCGAAACCCGAAACCCAAAACCCAAAACCCAAAACCCAAAACCCAAAACTAAAAACTAAATAATTTTTAAAATATCGAAGTATTTTATATTTTTGTGCCTTGAAAAAATCATCTTCAATAAAAAAAATAAAATAATGAAAAATACAGCTTTAACAAGTATTCATGAAAAAATGGGAGCTAAGATAGTTTCATTTGCAGGTTATAATATGCCGGTTCAGTTCGAGGGCATTAACATCGAACACGAGACAGTTAGAAAAGGAATAGGGGTTTTTGATGTTTCGCACATGGGCGAATTTTGGGTAAAAGGACCCAATGCTTTTGAATTTGTGCAAAGAGTTACAACAAACGATGTTGCCAATCTTGTTGATGGGAAAGTTCAATACACTTGTTATCCTAACGGAAAAGGTGGAATAGTTGATGATCTTTTGGTTTATAGATTTAGTGAAGAAAAATATTTACTTGTTGTAAATGCTGCAAATATCGACAAAGACTGGGATTGGTGCAACAAACAAAATATTAATGGAGCGGAACTTACAAATGCGTCTGATGATTATGCTCAGATAGCTGTTCAGGGACCATTGGCATTACAGGCAATGCAATGTCTTACCGAAGAAAATATTACCGACATGGGTTATTATACTTTCAAAGAACTCACTTTTGCAGGAGTTGAAAATATTTTATTGTCAACTACAGGATATACAGGTTCAGGTGGATGTGAGATTTATATTAAAAATAAAGATGCCGAAAAAATATATAATGCAGTACTTGAAGCCGGAAAAGAATTCGGAATAAAACCAATTGGGCTTGCTGCACGTGACACTCTCAGACTTGAATCCGGTTTTTGTCTTTACGGAAATGATATTAACGATACTACTTCACCGATTGAAGCCGGTTTGGGTTGGATAACAAAATTTACCGATGGAAATAATTTTATTGATCGTGAAGTTTTTGCCAAACAAAAAGAAGAAGGTGTAAGTCGCCGGCTAAGAGCTTTCAAAATGATTGACAAAGGAATTCCAAGGCAACATTACGAAATTTGTGATGAAGAAGGAAATGCAATAGGAGAAGTAACTTCAGGAACAATGTCTCCAATGCTTAAAATTGGAATCGGAATGGGATACATCAAAAAAGGATACACTAAACTTGATACCGAAATTTTTATCAGAGTGAGAAAAAAACTTCTCAAAGCTAAGGTTGTTAAGTTGCCGTTCTATAAAGGATAATATTATTATTCGCACATCCATACGGACAAGTTTCGTGGCTATTTCTGTATTTTTACTAATCCTTATATAAAGTAATTTTTCTATCAATTAACGCATTTTCTCCGTCGGTGCTTGCAGCTTCAACTTCATCGTAAAATACTGTTTCGAGTTTTATATTGGGATCATCAAATCCGTTTAGCATACAAAATAAACGAACAATTTCTGCAGGACTTAAGAGACATATGTATGTGAGATATATTTTGCCATTATTATCTGTAAGTTCTTTATCTTCATCAATATCTGAAGCAGTATTACTAAATCCTGTAAATTTAAACATACGATAATATACAAATTCACCAATAACCGGTTGACTGACATTATTTAAAACTGTTATTTCATAATTTACTTCGATTTTATACATCGAACCTAACTCAGCCCTTTTATAACAGCCCGAAAATATTAACAGTCCAAGTGTTAATAGAATAATCGGAAAAAGTTTTTTCAGGTTCATTTTAATAATTTTATTTCAAAATTTCAAATGTAAAATTAATAAAATTTACTTTTGTAAAAAAATAAATTTAGTAGTGAATAAAATATATGCAAAATATTTAATATTTGACTGGGGTGATACCGTGATGCGTGATTATGCTTTGGAAGGTCCAATGTGGAAATGGGACAAGGTTGACTGGATTCCGGGAATTGAAAATGCCTTGATGAAATTATCTGAAAATTATACCTGTGTGATTGCTACCAGTGCCAATGATTCCGACACCGAAGATATGAAAAAGGCACTAAAAAGAGTAGGAGCTGAGAAATATTTTACACATTTTTATTCTCAAAAAGAACTTGGATTTAAAAAACCTTATATCCGGTTTTTTAAATCAGTTGCTGAAAAAATTAAAGAAAATCCGGAGAATTGCACTATGATTGGAAATCATTATGAGAAAGATATCATAGGTGCTAAAAATGCCGGAATGAAAACAATTTTCTTTAATGAAGAAAAGTTAGAAGGAGATTTCCCTAAAGCAGATATTGTAATAAATAGAATGGAAGAACTTGAGAGATGGTTGTAGATAGTAATGGAGAAATGGAATATTGGAGTGGACTCAGTGATGGAGTGATGGAATAATGAGTATATCAGCAACCTGAAATGCCGAGCTTTGCTCGAGCATCCTCGAAGCTTTGCTTCGGGACTTGAAACTTGAAACTTGAAAATCTTATGATAAGAAATAAAACCCTTTTTACCACCTTAATAATACTGTTTGTATTTA
>JAIORY010000332.1 GCA_021107915.1 Bacteroidales bacterium
TATTAATCTTTGTTTTTTAAGTAAGTTTGTAACATAAAAATCTATCATAATGAACTTTCTCGCTCATTTATATTTATCACCCGAAGATGATCATATCACTTTAGGGAATTTTATTGCGGATGCAGTAAAAGGTAAAGAATTTTATAAATATAATGATAAAATAAAAGAAGGAATTTTACTTCACAGAGCAATCGACAAATACACTGATCAGCATCCGGTATTCAAAAGAAGCACACAAAAACTTAACGGAAAATACAAAAAATATTCAGCTGTGATAACTGACATTTATTACGATCATTTTCTGGCAAAAAACTGGAATAATTATTCAAAAACTGAATTAGTAGATTTTGTTTCAGATGCTTACAAAATATTAATTAAAAACTATTTACTTCTGCCAAAAAAATCAAAAAGAATATTGCCATTTATGATAGCTCAGAACTGGCTTGTCGGATATGCAAATTTTATTGATTTGCAAAGAGTTTTCAACGGAATGGCAAGAAGAACCACTTTTAATTCAGGAATGGAAAATGCTATTACTGATCTTAAAAACAATTATACTATTTTTGAAAATGATTTCAGGGAATTTTTTCCTGAACTTATTGATTTTTGTGAAAAGTATATTTTTATTAAAAAATTGTAACTACTCAGCCAATATAGTGGATAAGTTGTTGCAAAATATTTAAAGTTTTATTCGATGGAAAAAAGTAAAGAATCCCCACAAATTCCCAACAAAAGAGAAGTATTAAAAAATACATTTATCTTTTCAGAAACTGATGATAATTTACTGGAAGAAATAAGCAGAGCTTTAAAAGAGCTAAATATAATAAAAGAAAAAACCATTATTAAAAAAGGCGATATTGGAAAAGCAATGTATATCATTGTAAAAGGCAAGGTTAGGGTGCATGATGGAAACCATATTTTATCAAGACTTGGGCAAGGAGCTGTTTTTGGCGAATATTCGTTAATAGACGAAGAAACCAGATCGGCATCAGTAACAGCTGACGAGGCAGTATTTTTGTACAAACTCGAACAAGAAGATTTTTACTCAATCACTGCAAAAAATCCTCTTATCATTAAAGATATTTTGAAAGTACTGATATCGCGTATGCGCTCAATGAATATACTCGAAGAAAAACTTGCAAAAAATTACATCCGTATTATAAAACAAAAACAGGAAATCGAAGAGCAAAATCTTAACATTAAAAAACAAAAACAGCAGTTAGAAGAACAAAATTTTGATTTAATAAACCTCAACGAAGAAAAAAATCATTTGATAAGTGTTGTCGTTCACGGTTTTAGAAATCCACTTACCAGCAGTCTTTGCCTTACAGAACTGTTAAAATCTGACTTCGAAAATTTTAACAAAGAACAGCAGGAAAGTATTGAAGTGATAAATAATTCTTTGCACCGCATGAATAAAATGATAAATGAATTTTTGGATGTAAACAAAATTGAATCAAAGAAATTTAAACTTAAATTGGAAAAAATAAATCTTTCGAAAAGTATTAAGCAGATTCATAAAAACTTCATACATCTTATTGAGAAAAAAGATTTACAATTTGAACTGAAAATTAAACCATTATTTGCAAAACTCAATGAAGTTTTTTTCGTTCAAATTATTGATAACCTCATAACAAATGCTATCAGATTTTCTCCGCAATCAGGAAAAATTTCAATAAAATTATTTCCAAAAAATGACAATATAAGATTTGAGATTAGAGACGAAGGTCCGGGAGTACCTAAAAATAAGCAAAATGACATTTTTTGTGAGCAGCATCAGGGAGACAAAAAGAAAAAGAATCTTGGCTTGTCGATTGTGAAAAAATATGTAACCGCCATGAATGGTAAAGTATGGTACGAAATCACCGAAGAAAAAGGATCAACTTTTGTTGTTGAATTTAAAAGTTTTATTGATAACCCTGATTACGAATAGATAGTGAGTACAAGCTTTCTTCTGCCTCCACGATTTCTGAACTCACATAAATAAATTCCCTGCCATATACCAAGATTCATTCTATTGTTAGTAATCGGAATTGTAATTGAATTTCCTGTTAAAGAGGTTTTTATATGAGCCGGCATATCATCAGCACCTTCCATTGTATGAATGTATGACGAATCATTCTCCGGAATAAGTTTATTGAAAATCGTTTCAAAATCAATTCGCACCGAAGGATCAGCATTTTCATTTATTGTTAAGCCCGCCGATGTATGTTTAATAAAAACATTTATCATACCCTTATCGGGAAGCTCTGGAAGTTGATCTTCAATAATATGCGTTATCAGGTGATATCCCCGGCTAAACTCCGGAAGCAGTATTTCTAATTGATCAGTCATATTACTTAATTCTTACCATTTAAGAATCTTCCTGAAATCATATTTCTCAGGGTCATCAACATATTTTTTAGCTGCTTCATAATCTGCTTCGGAAATATACTGAAGCCCATCTTCAAAAACAATTGCAGCTTTTTGTGAATTTATATTTACCAAACGTGGTTTAACTTTTCCGTTTTCATCGGCAACATCTTTTAAATATAAAGGAGCAATATCTCCTTTTGGGTCGGCTGTAACCATACATCCTGTTATTCCTTTGTCGAACAAACGTTTAACACCCATTCCTAATAATGCACAATACATCAAATCAAAAGCAATAGGTTTTACACAGCGTATTTCATAACCAAGTTCAACCGGACGGCTTTTCACATCAATATTTAATTTTTTAAGTTTTCGTTGTAACAGCATATTAAAAATATGTGCTTTACTTACATTGCCAAGTTCGGGGTGCCCATGGTCGTCGTATGTGAAATTAATATCTGTAGATTTAATTTCTTCATCAGTCATAAAATGAAAAACTCCCTCGCTAATTATTGCAACACCGTATCCAATCCCTATTAATTTCCTTTTCAGGATTGCAGAAATTATAAGATTTGTGATTTTTTCAAAAGTAATATTGGTTTTATTAAACATTTCCGGGATTATTATCATTGGGTAATGACATGCACCGCCAATTCCGAAAGCGAGGTGTCCTGCCTCTCGTCCCATAGCAGAAACAACAAACCAGTTGCCGCTTGTACGTGCATCTTCATATACAGTTGATGCAATATTTACTCCGGCTTCTTTTGCTGAGTGGTATCCAAAAGTAGGCTGACCTTCTTCAAGTGGAAGATCGTTATCAATTGTTTTTGGTACATGAATATTCTGAATTTTTACATTATTTTTTTTAAGATATTTTGAAATTCTGTTTGCCGTTGAAGCAGTGTCATCTCCACCAATAGTTACCAGAAGTTTTACATTATTATCAATGAAAAATTTAGTGCTAAACTCACTATCTTTTGGTTTATATCTACTCATTTGTAGAGCTGATCCGCCTTGTTTTAAAATTTTATCTGCATAATTGAAGTCAATATCTATAAAATCAGGATTTTCGACAAACAGGCTTTTATATCCTTCGTTTAGCCCAATTACTTTATAACCGTCTTTTAGAAAAACTTTTGAAACAGAACTTACAACTGTGTTGATTCCGGGAGCAGGTCCACCACCACAAAGTATGGCAATTGATTTTTTCATTTTGAATTTATTTGTTGAACTTTTTGAAATGCAAAGGTAATAATATATAAGTTTATTTTCTACAATAATTTATCCCCTACGGGGAATATAGTAATATTAACATCAGAAAATCAAGTAATGTTATTAATTTTGCAACACACATATTTTTAATAAAATTCAATTTAAAGAAGTAAAATAAAAACCTGAAAATTTTGGATTCTAAGCAATTAAAAGAAAAATTTTATCAAAGACCCAAAGTTCTGAAACTGATTTCCGGAATTAATAATCCTGTTCATAAAAGATTTCAGTTGAAAGGATTGGTGGGGTCTTCAAGATCGTTGCTTGCTTCTGCGGTTTTTGATAAAACAAGTGGAATTCATCTTTTTATCCTTCCCGACAAGGAAACAGCAGCTTATTTTTATAATGATCTGGAGAGTATTTTTGAAGAAAAATCATTGAATTATTCCAGAAAAAAAATATTGTTTTTCCCAACTTCGTACAAGCGTCCTTATGAAATTGAAACCCTTGACGGAATAAATATTTTGCTTAGAACAGAAGTGTTGAACAGAATTACAACTGCCAACCGAAAAACTGCTGTTGTTACTTATCCCGAAGCACTTTGCGAAAAAGTTGTAACAAAAAAATATCTTAAAGAAAATACCTTCCAAATTAAAACCGGAGAAGAATTGTCAATCAATAATGTGATTGACAAACTATTGGATTTTAATTTTGAAATGGTGGATTTTGTTGCCGATCCGGGTCAGTTTTCGCTTCGTGGCGGAATAATTGATGTCTTTTCTTTTTCAAATGATTATCCTTTTCGTATTGAGTTTTTTGGTGATGAAGTAGAATCAATAAGAGCATTTAATCCGGGTGATCAACTTTCGTTAAATAAACTTTCAAATATAAATATTGTTCCAAATTTACAAAACCGAGATATTTCGGAAAAAAGAGTATCCATTCTAAAATTATTGCCGAAAAATGCTCTTTTCTGGATTGATGATGTTAGATTTTCGATAGATAAAATTGAAAATGAATTTGCAAAAGCTCAAAATAGTTTTAAGCAACTTGATGATGATGTTGAAAA
>JAIORY010000287.1 GCA_021107915.1 Bacteroidales bacterium
TTTGAAATTTGGTACTTGTCATTTGTAATTTTTACTATTTTTTTTAAAACTCCAGACTTTGTAAACGAACTAAAATTAATTATTAAAAAATAAGTTAATAAATCTCGATATCATTATTATCAATAGCATTATTGAAAATCTCTTTTTCCAATTTGTTTATCAATTCAGTTTTACGCTGATTGATAATTATACTTTTAATATTATTTGATTCAAAACTAAGTGGCGGAACACTTTCTTTGGTTTTAAAATCAATAAATTTTACAAAATATTTTAATGAAGAATTTTCAAATTCTAAATATTTATTATTATTTAAAAATTCTTCATAATTATATGATTTGATAGGGATATTTAGTAAAAGCTCATCAAAAAACATCCAGTATTCATCATCAAGATAATATTCCGCTGCATTTTTCTTACAATACATCTCAAGTGAATCCTTAGCAAAAATTTCGTCCATATTTATAAAGTGTTTGATCTTTTTAATATCAGTAAAATTATTGTCAAGCACAATATAATTAACTTTTACTATGTCGTTTTTTAATTTAAAAATTTCACTATTCGAATTGTAATAATTTTCAATTTCCTGTTCGCTAACAATGGTATCAAGTTTTTGATTCAAAAGCAAAGTTTCGTATTTATATATTATCAACGAGTTACGATATGATTCCAGTTGATCAGAAAAATCTTTTTGTTCGTAGGAGAGATTTTTCTCAGCTTGTTTAATAATCAATTTTTGCTTTACCCAATTGTTGATGTAATTTTTTACAAGAATAAGACTGTCTTTTATCGGAACATCTTTAGAAAAGAGATCCTTTAGTTCCGATGAATAAAGATAATCGTTATAAACACGAGCAATGGCATTGTCCGGATCAGAAGTTTGACTGAGATTACATGATCCGGCAATAATTGCGACGAATATTATTTGGATTATCTTTTTCAATTCTTTATTTATTTAATTCTTGCAAGTACCTTTTTATTAATATGTACAGGGTATTTTGCTTTAAGTTCTTTTAACCATATTTTTTCAAGATAATTTTGATAATCGGCAGTTATAAGTCCTTTTGCTTCATTAAGTGTTTTTGGTTCAGGAGCATGAATTGCGTGAACAGCAATAAATGTAATAGAATTTCCTTCTTCAATATTTTCACTTAATCCTTCTTCCTTTCTGATTTTACTCATAATTTCATTATCATCTGCCTCATATTTTCCTGATACAAGCATTACATTTGTAACTGTGTCATTATTGAATTTTTCGAGTATCTCATCATCACCGGGATTTTTGGCTGCAAGCATACGAACTTCATCAACTAATTCGGGATTATTCACAGTAATAATTGAAGCTTCCAATCGTTGGCTCCACATATATTTATCTTTATTAAGATTATGGAATTCTTTAAGTCCGGTAGTATCTTTAATAGCTTTTGACCAAACTTTTTCGTCAGTTAATTCAAATAGTAAAATACCATTTCTGTATTCCTCCATCAAAAGTCTGAAATCTTCGTGAATATCTTCCAATCTATTGTCGAGATACAAAATACAACTTTCATTAACAAAATCATTATAAGCATTTTTTATATGCATTTCAGGATTGCCTTCTTTCATGCTTTTTTGTCTCACGAACAAATAATCAACAAACTTTTGCTGTGTGTAATTATCTTTATTTAGCTTAAACAAAACCCCGTTAAGGCTTGCGGCTTTTTCTTTTTCCCATTTATTAATCAGGATTGTTGTATCAACAACTGCGATTACTTCATCAAGTTGTTTTGTGTATTCTTTAAATTTAAAATCTTTTTTAATTTTTTTGATGATAGCTGTTTTACTTTGATCAGCTCTTGAGTCTTTTAACAATCGTTTTTTTATTTCTTCATTTTCTTCATCAGAGTTACCCGGTCTTTGTCTATCCAGTAATTTGATAATATGCCAGCCATAATTTGTTAATATCGGTTCGGATATATCATTTGTATTTTCTAATTTCGAGATGCCTAAAATAAATTCAGGAACCATACGGTTTACACCAAATTTTGGCAAAGCACCTCCCTTTGGAACCGAAGCTTTATCATCAGAATATTTTGCAACAAGTTCTTTAAAATTTCCGCCATCAAGAATTTCTTTATAGATATTATTGATTTTTTCTTCAATAGATAAAGAATCGCTTTGCGAAGTTTCTTGTGGTATGGCAATAAAGATATGGGCAACCTCTGCTTCTCCCATTGCTTTTTTTCTGTCGGTAACTTTAAGAATATGATAACCATATTTTGTTCTTAGTATGTTAGATGTTTCTCCAGGATTTGTGTTATAAGCAGCATTTTCGAATGAGTATAACATATCGAAAACAGAAAAATAACCAAGGTCTCCTTTATTCCCTTTTCTGGCAGCTCTTCTTCCAGGTATTCCTTCCATATCTCTTGCTGTGGGATCATCAGAAAATTCAGCTGCTATTTCTTCAAAACTTTCTCCATTTTTAATTCTTTCCTTTAGCTCAAATATTTTGTTGTAAGCTATAAGTGTATCGGCAGGGGAAGCATTTTCTTGTACTTTGATAAGAATATGACTTGCTCTAATATCTATTAATTTTCTTTCGGAAGCTTCAATTAATAGATTTTCATTTGTTTTTTCATCAATAAAAAAAGGTTTTATTAATTGTGTACGATATCCGTCCAGCTCATCAACAAATTCTTTTATTGTATCCATGCCAAGTTCTTTTGCCTCTTTAACTTTAAGTCTGAAGTTAATAAAAAGATCAAGATAGTCTTCCATAGATTTTTTGTCTATTACATCTCCCTGAACATTGTTTTTGTTATAAACGTTTAAAAATTCACCTACTGTGATTTCTTCATTGTCAATTGTTAATAATGTTTTTTTATTTATTCCATGTTTTAACAACGAACAGCTTGAAAGTATAAAAATACTTAAGACAATAATTGTACTGATAATTCCTGTTTTCTTTATTGGAATTGATTTTAAAATGTTTAGCATAATTGATAATTCAAATTGAAAAATTAATAAATTGATTATATTTCTTAATAACGAATAAAATTTAAAATATTATTTTCTACTGTAATTTGGTGCTTCACGTGTTATTGTGATGTCATGAGGATGTCCCTCGATAGCTCCGGCAGTAGTTATTTTAATAAATTTTGCTTTTCGCAGATCGGCAATAGTTGCAGAGCCGGTATAACCCATTCCTGCTCTTAGTCCGCCTACCATCTGATGAAGTATTTCAGATAGCGAACCTTTGTAAGGCACTCGTCCAACAATACCTTCAGGAACAAGTTTACTGATGTCATCTTCCACATCCTGAAAATATCTGTCTTTTGAACCTTTTTGCATGGCTTCAATAGATCCCATTCCACGATAAGTTTTATATTTTCTTCCCTCAAAAATAATCGTTTCACCCGGCGATTCATCAACACCGGCAAATAACGAACCTGCCATAATTGTTTGTGCACCTGCTGCAAGGGCTTTCACAATATCACCTGTAAATCTGATACCTCCATCAGCAATAACAGGAATACCTGTACCCTCCAATGCTTGCGAAACATTGTAAACAGCAGTAAGTTGCGGAACTCCAACACCGGCAATAATACGGGTTGTACAAATTGATCCCGGTCCTATCCCGACTTTTATTGCATCTACACCTGCATCAGCCAATGCCTTTGCGGCTTCCGGTGTTGCTATGTTTCCGGCAACAAGATCAATTGACGAGAAATTCTTTTTTATCATTTTCACGGTATCAATAACTCCCTGTGAGTGTCCGTGTGCCGTATCAATTACAATTGCATCTGCTCCTTCTCTTATCAAAGCAGTAGCACGTTTAAGAGTATCGGCGGTAACACCTACAGCTGCCGCAACACGTAAACGCCCTCTCTTATCTTTATAAGCATTAGGATGAGCTTTGATTTTCATTATATCTTTGTAGGTAATTAGCCCTGCAAGTTTATAATTCTTATCTACAACAGGTAATTTTTCTATCCTGTATTCTTGCAAAATATCGGCTGCTTTTTCAAAGTCTGTAAATTCTGTTACAGTAATAAGATTATCCTTTGTCATAATATCAGTAACAGGACGGTCTAAACCTCTTTCAAAACGCAGGTCTCTGTTTGTAACAATACCTACAAGTTTATTTTTTTTGTTAATAACAGGAATACCACTTATTTTGTGTTCCAGCATAAGATTTATGGCATCTTTTACCAAAGATTTTTCAGAGATGGTAACAGGATCAAGGATCATACCATTTTCGGCTCGTTTCACTTTTCGTACCTCATTAGCCTGATCTTCAATAGACATATTTTTATGAAGAACACCAATACCACCTTCCTGTGCAATGGCAATTGCCATATTTGAATCTGTAACCGTGTCCATTGCTGCTGAAACAATAGGAATATTAAGTTTTATATTTCTTGTAAAATGTGTGCTGATATCTACTTCACGTGGAAGAATGTTTGAATAAGCCGGGGATAATAAAACATCATCGTAGGTTAAACCTTCACCGGTGAATTTTTCTTTATCGAATGACATTTTGCTTGTTTTTTTGTTTGTGCAAATGTATAAAAAAAAGATTGAAAAGTTTTCTTAAAAATTGTTAAGGAGAAAGATGAATTTAAAATG
>JAIORY010000123.1 GCA_021107915.1 Bacteroidales bacterium
GCCGATACATAATCAAAGTGCTTTAAGAAGTGAAACGAACTTAAAGCGCATTTTGATTAGTAATCGGTATTACTCACAACGCATCTATCAAATAGCAGCCGATGTATTCTCAATTCTAAAAAGAAATATCACACTTTCAGCTACAAAGCTGGTATATGGGCAGAAGAACAAGTCTCTTCTTCAAATTTAGCTCTCCGGTCTTCCAACTTCCGACTTCAGGCTTCCAACTTTTCACTCAATAGTCAATCCATCTATTAATAATTATTTATTTTTACAAAATGATTGTTTCCATTTTGAAAAAAATCCCTTTTCTGTTAAGTTTTATATTTTGCATTTTTTGCTTTCAGCTAAATGCTCAAACTAATTCTGAAAACAATTTCAAACAAAATGACCTTGAAGTTAAACTCTCTTCAATAATTGTAAGAAATGTAGAAACAGAGATAAGCATCAATATCCTGAATTCTGAACTGGAAAAAAAGTTTCATAATAAAGAAATATCTCTTGCCCTGAATGACTCCTTATTACAATTAAAAATCATTAACGGAAAAGCATCTTTCAAACATAAATTCACAAAGAAGGAAGAACTAAGTATTAAAGTCGGCAGTTTTGATTTCACAAAAGAAGTTGACCCTATTCCACTTTGGATGTCCATTTTGCCTCCGCTTATCGCAATTTTAATGGCTTTGATCTTTAGAGAAGTATTTTCGGCTTTGTTTGTCGGACTGCTGGTAGGAACCACAATAATTTATTATTACCAGGGAGTAACATTTTTTATTGCAATTTTCCATGGATTATTTGCCATTGTTGACGATTATATTCTACCGTCAATGAGCGACAAAGGACATCTTTCAATTATAATATTTTCGATGCTGATTGGAGGAATGGTAAGCCTGATAACCAAAAACGGCGGCATGAAAGGTGTTGTAAATTTATTGTCGCAATTTGCCAGAAGTCCACGCATGGGGCAGTTTATTACCTGGTTACTCGGACTACTGATATTTTTTGATGATTATGCAAACACACTTGTTGTTGGAAATACGATGAGACCGGTAACCGACAGATTGAAAATTTCGAGGGAGAAACTCGCCTACATTGTTGATTCTACAGCTGCCCCGGTTGCCTCACTCGCATTAATCACCACATGGATTGGTGTTGAGTTAAGTTATATCCAGGATGGAATTAATAATATCGGAATTTCAGAAAGTGCATACAGCGTTTTTATCAGTTCACTTGATTCCCGTTTTTATTTGTTTTTTACGATAGCTTTTGTGCTGTTAATTATTTTTATGAAACGTGATTTCGGACCAATGCTGACGGCTGAAAAAAAAGCAAGAAAATTTGGTTTGGCAAATTACTCAATTAACTCAAATCAGGCAAAACAGGTAAAAATTCCCGGCAATATCAAGCCACGATGGTATAATGCCGTAATTCCGGTTCTGGTATTAATTTTTGGAACTATCATCAGTTTGATTGTAATCGGGAAAAAAGCTGTTGGTCCGGGAGCAAGCTTAATGGAAATCATTGCTGCTGCCGATTCTTTTCAGGCGTTATTATGGGCTTCGATTATCGGGGCTATTGTTGCAATATTTATGACAATAAGCCAACGACTTCTTAATTTAAAAACAACAATCGAAAGCCTGATAAATGGTTTTAAAACTATGTTAACAGCTTTGATAATTCTTGTATTGGCATGGTCGCTGGCATTGATAACCAAAAATCTACACACTTCCGAATTTATTGCTTACAGCTTATCATACATTCAAATTTCCCCTTTTCTGCTTCCCACAATAACATTTATATTTTCAGCATTAATTGCATTTTCCACCGGATCATCATGGGGAACAATGGCGATTTTATATCCTATGATACTTCCGGCAGGATGGATAATATCAACTGAGTACGGTTTAGATTATGACGGATCAATGGCAATTTTTTACAATATTGTTTCCTCAATTTTGGCAGGTTCAGTATTTGGCGATCATTGTTCGCCAATTTCGGATACAACCATTTTGAGTTCTCTTGCAAGTTCGTGTAATCATATCGAACATGTACGAACACAGTTGCCTTATGCACTAACAGTTGGAGTTGTAAGTATAGCTATTGGAACAATTCCGGCTGCTTATGGACTTTCATCATATTTATTATTCCCTGTTGGAATAATTATTATGTATCTTGTGATTAAAATATTTGGGAAGAAAGTTAAGGGATTTTAGATTTATGATTTACGATTTATGATTTACGATTTTAAATTTATTTATAAAATGGTTTAACAATAAAATTTAAAAGAATTTATGATGTATGATGGAAAAAATAAATCTTAAATCGTTACCCTGAAAGCTTTCGGGGGTGTTCGGAATTTGATATTCTGAAAGAAAAAAATGAATATCGAATATCGATTAACGAATGATGATTTAAGATGTAAAAAAAATCCCGAAGGGATTGAACTTTGAATAGCCATGTACAGCCTGTCCCGAAAATCGGGAAAGTGCATGGTTCAAGTAACAGAAAATCAAAACAAAAACCCTGAAGGGGTTTAACAAAAATGACAAAAAACAATTTATGAGTATTATTGAAATAACAATTTTAATCGTTGCAGGAGTTTTTGTTGGATTCATAAACACGCTTGCCGGTGGAGGCTCGGTAATTTCCTTATCGGTTTTTATGTTTATGGGTTTATCGCCAACTTTAGCAAACGGAACAAACCGTATCACAATTGCAATACAAACTCTTACAGCAGTTACAAGTTTTAAACAACAAAAAGTACTTGATCATAAAAAAGCAATAATATTATCTATCCCTGCTTTGCTTGGGTCTTTGATAGGTGCAAGAATTGCAGTAGATGTTAATGAAATAATTTTTGAAAGAGTTTTTGCAGGGGTTATGTTGGTAATGCTTTTCTTTATTTTATTTAAGCCCCAAAAATATCTTTACGGAAGAGAAGAAATACTGAAAAAAAAGATCAATATCCGGCTATTATTGATTTTCTTTTTTATTGGAATTTACGGAGGATTTATTCAGGTTGGGATGGGATATTTTTTATTGGCAGGAATTGTTCTCGGAGCAGGTTTCGATCTTGTAAAAGCAAATGCCGTTAAAGTTTTTATTGCCTTATCAATTGTGCTTGTTGCACTTATAGTTTTTATTATAAATGATCAGGTACAATGGATTCCGGGATTGATAATGGGAGCAGGAACTGTTGTTGGAGCATTAATTGCTTCGCGGCTTGCCGTCAAAAAAGGAATCAATTTTGTGCGTTACGTGATCATCGTCCTGATATGTGTATTCTTTTTGCATTTTTCAGGAATATTAGATATAAAGGAACTTATTACAATTTAAGATTTTTGATTGTAGATTTAAGATTTAATTCTAACACACCCTGTACATTTTATTATAGGGCAGGCAAAGGAATTAATATTTATGCTGTTAGCTATTGGCTATTAGCTGTTAGAAAAAATAATATCCAAAAGCTAAAGGCTAATAGCCAAAAGCCACTTAAAAATAAATTAACTACAAAAATACAAACAAATGAAAAACATAATTTTATCAGTAATAATAATCTTTTCAGCAATCACATTCAACTCATGCGATTCGGAAAAGAAACAAAACAAATCTCCTGAATATGTTTTAGTAATTCATGGGGGTGCCGGACGGATATTAAAAGAAAATATTTCTCCCGAAAAGGAAAAACAATACATCTTGAAATTATCTGAAGCACTTGCATCGGGTGCAGAAATTCTGAAAAACGGCGGACCATCATTGGATGCTGTTGAAACTGCCATTAACATTTTGGAAGATTCTCCTTTGTTCAATGCAGGAAAAGGAGCAGTATTTACCGAAAAGGGAGAAAACGAAATGGATGCTTCAATTATGGATGGAAGGACTCTGAATGCTGGAGCAGTTGCAGGAGTGAAGACAATAAAAAACCCAATTTCTGCTGCACGAAAAGTCATGACCAACTCAAAACATGTTTTGCTTGGTGGCGAAGGAGCGGAAGAATTTGCAGCAGCAGTCGGATTGGAAATTGTTGAACCGGCATATTTCTATACTCCGGAAAAATGGGAAAGATTTAAAAAAGCTAAACAAAAACTCCAAAGCAAAGAAAAAACTGAAAAGCATGGAACCGTTGGTGCTGTTGCTTTGGATAAGCATGGTAATCTGGCAGCAGGAACTTCTACCGGTGGAATGACAATGAAAATGTTCGGACGAATAGGCGATTCGCCAATTATCGGGGCAGGAACTTATGCAAATAATAATACCTGTGCAGTTTCAGCAACCGGTCATGGAGAGTACTTTATCAGGAATGTTGTGGCTTATGATATTTCAGCTTTGATGGAATACAAAAAATGGAATCTTGAGAAAGCATCCGACTTTGTAATAAACGAAAAACTTAAATCTCAAAACGGCTCAGGCGGAGTAATTACAGTTGATAAAGACGGGAATATTTCAATGCCATTCAACACCGAAGGAATGTTTAGAGGTTATATAAATTCAAATGGGGAGATGAGGGTGTTGTTGTATAAGTAATGAATGTTGTTTTTGAAAAAGAGCTATAAAATTCCAAATCTCAAGTTCCAAATCTCAAATAAACTCCAAATTT
>JAIORY010000376.1 GCA_021107915.1 Bacteroidales bacterium
TCTGTCCAGAAATTCAAGAATAATGAACAAATTGTTTTGTTTATTACATAAATTGGACATGTATTTGCAATGTGTTCAGAAAAACAAAATAATTGGACAATTATGGAAAAACAAAAATTTGACAGAACAATCTCATATAACAGTTTACCTTTTCTTCCTCCGGGTAAAGATTTGGACAATAATTCAAAAGTGCATTAATCAGCACTATTTGAAAGACACAAGCTTGTTTTTGAATATTAATCAACCAATAGTGCATTTTATTGCTCTTTATGTTGACATTACAATTTTTTATATTATCTTTGCAAGAAAAAGAGCTGTATAATGCACTTGAAAGAATTAATTAAAACCCTGAAAAAAAGGCGCGAATTACTAGGAGTAACGCAAGAGCATCTTGCTGAATTGTCGGGAGTAGGACTGCGAACACTTAAAGCACTCGAAAGCAATAAAAGTAATCCGACATTCGAAACATTAAGCAAATTAATAGAAGTGTTGGGTATGGAACTTAAATTAGAAGTTAAACAACCAAATTTTTAATAAATGCGCATAGCAAAGGTATATCGCAATGGACAACTATCCGGTAATTTGATACGGAATAGTCCTAAAAGCTATGAGTTTCGGTATGATGATGCATGGTTTTTAAATAACACCTTGCCTGCTATAAGCCTGACATTGCCAAAAACACAACAGCTTTACAAAGCCGATCATTTATTTCCTTTTTTCTTCAATATGCTCTCTGAAGGTGTGAACAAAAAACTACAATGCCGCCAACTAAGAATAGATGAAAAAGACTATTTTGGACTTTTATTGGCTACTGCTTCAAATGATATTATTGGAGCTATTACAATTGTTGCTGAAAAAACCATAAAAGAATGAACATACCTGAGATAAAATATTGCCCGGGAACGTTGGCTGAAGACTTTGATACTTACAGCAAGACTTGTCTTAAAAAGGTCTTTAATGGTAAAAAAGTTAGTCATATACTTCCCTACAATCCACCGCAACTAAGTAAAGAAGACGCTGAAAAATTCATGGAAAACCGAAAGCGCATTTCCATTTCGGGTATTCAGGAAAAACTCTCTTTGATTTTGGACAAAAATAAGCTACGATTAACTAATGAGAGTGAAAAGGGAAATTACATACTTAAACCTATTCCCAAAGATTTAAAAAACGTGGATCAGGTACCGGCAAATGAGCATTTGACGATGCAAATAGCTCGTCAGGTTTACGGAATTCATACTGCTGAAAACGCACTTATATTCTTCAAAAACGGAGAATGTGCATATATTACAAAAAGATTCGATGTAAAAGATGACGGCACTAAATGGGGGAAAGAAGATTTTGCCAGCCTTGCCGGAAAAACGGCAGAAAATGCAGGATTGAATTTTAAGTATAATTACAGCTATGAGCAACTTGCAGAATTGGTCAGAAAATTCGTTCCGGCATATATCGTTGAACTTGAAAAACTTTTCTCACTAATTGTGTTTAATTACCTGTTTTCAAACGGAGATGCACATCTAAAAAACTTCTCTATCCTGGAAACCATAAGCGGCGATTATATTTTAAGCCCTGTTTATGATCTTATTAATACACGAATACATGTTAATGACACAGATTTCGCATTGAATGGTGGATTGTTTAAAGACAATTTTAAATCGAAAAAAATGAAAAAGAATGGACGTTCAGGTCTAAAAGATTTTCATGAATTTGCAAATAGATTGGAGATTAAACAAAAAAGAAGAGATAAGTTGCTCAACCCGTTTTTGGAAAAACAGCTAATGGTTGAAAAATTAATCCAACGATCTTTTTTGAATGACAAAACAAAGAGAGCATATTTGCTGCGTTATCAAACCAAACGAAACCAATTGGTCTGAATAGCCCATCGGGTGACTAATATTCAAATTTTTGTCAAAAAAGAATAAGCAACAAAACGCCAACAAACTAAAGCAAATGTCTTATCGGAAGCAATAACCACTCGAAAAATCTGCTGATCAGCGGACGTCGTTTCCAGAATTCATAATCAAATTTTTCACTTTCTGCAATTGTTTCCGTTACATGTTTTTTTAGCTGTTCAACAATTTCTTTATTATCCCCAATCAAAGATATTTCGTACATATATCTGAAACTTCGATAATCGAAATTAATGGAGCCAATTGAAAATATTTCATCATCAATCATTAATAATTTTGCATGAAGGTTATGAGGAAGATAGTACAGAATATTTATTCCACTTTTGTGAAGTATTCCGAGATAATTATTTCGCAGAACGTCTATTAAATTCACATCCGAATGTCTTGGGATAATTATCTTTACATCAATACCTCTTTTTGCTGCATCCATCAATGCTTTCCTCAACATAAATCCTGGAAGGAAATATGGTGTTTCAATAACAACTTTGCTCTTTGCATTTTTTATCAGTTCCAAATATTCCTTTTTAGTTCTCTGAATTGTGATAGAGGGCACATCTCTAACAATTTTAAAACCATCGTGTTTTAATACTTGAGAATATCTTTTTTTATCGAAAACATACTTTTTATACATTCGATAATCCTGATTTATTATTTTTATAAAAGTAGAAGCAATATCACATTTCATCCTTAACATCAATTCTCTCCAGTTAAGATTATATTCGGTAAGATTGGATGAACCGATATATGAAATATCATTATCAATAATCAATAATTTCCGGTGATTACGCTTATGTCCTTTTGTAAAAAAGTCGAAATTGAACTTTATTTTTTCGAAAAACCGAATCTTTCCTCCGTTTTTTATTAATTCAGAAAAAAAAGTATGGTTAACAGAACCGGCTCCCCACGAATCTATCAAAATTTTTATGTCAAGACCTTCCTTGCATTTTTTTGTAAGTATATCTTTAAACTTCACTCCAATAGAATCATTACCCATCCTGTATGTTTCGATGTATATACTTTTTTTTGCATTCCGGATATCTTCAAGCATTGAAAAATAATACCTTATGGGGTCATGAAAAAGATGATATGGTTCCCGAATCTGTTCCAATTTATTAAATTTATTCGTTTCATTACAAAAATAAAAATAAATTTTGTTTTTTCTTCTTCTCTTTGTATTAAATTTATGATTCTTATCTTTGTTATCTAATAAAACAAAAAACTATGTTAAGATCAATGACAGGTTTCGGGAAAACCGTTTTGGAACTTCCCGATAAAAAAATAACATTCGAAATTAAATCTCTAAACAGCAAACAGTTTGATTTAAACACCCGCATTCCTGGAGTTATTAAAGAAAAGGAGATGGAGATTCGTTCTTTGGTTTCATCAAAACTGGAACGAGGAAAAATCGAACTCATCATTTTTTTGGAAAAGGCAGGTGATTCATCAAATTATTCTTTCAATAAAGACTTGGTAAAAACATATTACAACGAACTTTTTTCTATTTCAAAAGAAATTGATCAGGAAAGTTTCAATGCATATTTGCCACTTATCATGAAATTGCCTGATGTAATGAAACCGGAAATTGATTCTCTTGATCCAAATGAATGGATAGAAATTAAAAAAGCTTTGCAGCAAAGCATAGATCAACTTAATAATTTTAGAAAGCAGGAAGGAAATTCACTTGAAAAAGTAATCAAAACTCAAATTCATAATATCGTTGAACTGCTTGAAAAAGTTCCTCAATACGAAAAACAACGCATTATCACCATCAGGGAAAGAATTAACAAAAACCTTGAAGAATTTGCCGGCGACAAAAAAATTGATCAAAACCGTCTGGAACAGGAAATGATCTATTATCTCGAAAAAATTGATGTAACCGAAGAAAAAATAAGACTCAAAAAACATTGTGAATATTTTCTCGAAACAATGGAAGAAGAAAGATCAGTCGGGAAAAAACTAAATTTTATTTCACAGGAGATCGGAAGGGAAATAAATACTTTGGGTTCGAAAGCAAATGATGTGGATATTCAAAAAATTGTTGTTCAAATGAAAGACGAACTCGAAAAAATAAAAGAACAATTATTTAATATTCTTTAGCATGAATGAGAAACTGATAATAATCTCAGCTCCATCGGGAGCAGGAAAAACTACAATAGTTAAGCAACTTTTAAATTCAGGGCTAAATCTTGAGTTTTCGGTTTCGGCATGTAGTCGCCCGAAACGAGAAAATGAAGTTAATGGAAAAGACTATTATTTTCTTTCGGTTGACGAATTTAAAACAAAGATTAAAAATGATGAATTCCTTGAGTGGGAAGAAGTTTATAAAGATCAGTTTTACGGAACTTTAAAATTAGAAATAGTTAGGATTTGGAGTAAAGGTAATTTTGTGATTTTTGATGTTGATGTAGTCGGCGGATTGAATATTAAAAAATATTATAAAGAAAAAGCATTGGCAATTTTTATTAAACCTCCTTCGCAAGAAGTTCTTAAAAAACGATTAAAAGGAAGAGCAACTGAATCGGACGAAAGTTTGAAAAAACGAATCGAAAAAGCAAATTACGAACTTTCGTTTGCCGGAAAATATGATAAAATTATTATTAATGATGAGTTGGAGACAGCGGTTAGAGAAACTAAAGATGGTATTTTTGAGTTTCTTGGTTTTGAAATTTAAAATGA
>JAIORY010000122.1 GCA_021107915.1 Bacteroidales bacterium
TTTTATTTTAAATTTGCTTTTTGTTTGTATCATGGCTTTTGTAACAAGTATTTGATCGAACATAATTGGTTCGCCGCTAAAAATATAACTCCCTTTTCGCTCACCCATAGTTTCATAACAAAGATTATACAAATACGGATTTTTCCCGTAGGATACTTTTTTCCGGCTGTTTGTACTCAGCGCATATTCTGTAAGTGAGCGGTTAAAAGGTTCATCGTTAAAATCTCCCATGACAATTACAGGAGCTTCGTTATCATAAATTTCATTGATCCTTTCAAGCCAGTAACTTAGTGTTTCTCCTGTTATCATTCGATAAGGCTCCGATTTGTATTGTCCGCCGCTACGTGATGGCCAGTGATTTCCAAGAATGATCAGCCGGTTCCCATTATTTGTGATAAATTGTGCTTGCAATATGTCTCTCGTGGCACTTCGTTTTACAATTTCCAAACTAAATATTTCCCCTTCCTGTTCATATTTACCGGCATCATAAATAAAGGCAATATCAATTCCACGTTTGTCTTTTGTATCCTGATGAATAATTTTGTAATTTCGATTTAGCGGATTGAGTTTTAACAGCAATTTTTCAATAACTGCTTTATTTTCTACTTCACAAACTCCAAGAATGTCGGGTCCTTTACCATTATTAATTTGTTTAATCACCCAACTTAAGTTAGTCAGTTTTTTTTCAAGGACACTTTCGTCCCATCCTTTTAATTCATTTTTTATTGATTTGGCGAGCCTTTCGGGGCGGTCGGTAGAGTTTTCGATATCGAAAAGATTTTCCAGATTCCACCAACTAATGTAATGTTGTGTCATGATTTTTTGATTTATTTTGTGAATAATAATTGAGTATTGTTTGTGTAAAGATATAAATTTTATAATAAGTTAGTAAATTGCACCTGTCATCCCGAGGACGAAGGACGAGGGATCTCCATCGTTCCTGCACCTCCGCCGGCAAAATGCTTTTGCTTGCGGAGTGCAAAATTGCCGGCAGGTGGTATTTGCCGGCATAGAGCAAGTACGTCGGGAGGTCCCTCGCTATGCTCCATACGGATTCCTTTTAGTCATCGGGATGACAATTGCAAGAAATTAACTTTTGCAATAATCTTGCGAAGCGCGATTCTCCCCTAAGAAATAGGGGAGATGTCCGAAAGACAGAGGGGTAAAAAGATAAAAAATAATAAAATCTCCATTCATACAAAAAACCCAACCCTTTATACATTAACTCATTTTAAAAATACTTTTAAAATTATTTTCTTATATTTGAAGTTCAAACAATTAATCTAAATTAACTCCTAAAATCTTATCTTATGAAAACAAAAAATTTTCTTTCAATTCTGGCATTTGGGATTATTGTAAGTGCCTTTGGCCAAAAACCCACAATGGAATTAACTTTCACAGCAGAGTATTACGGGCAATATGTTCCTTTAGACAGTATTTTTATTGAAAACCTCACACAAGGTGGAGATACAACACTTTATGCACCCGATACGATACTGGTGTTGAATTATATTATAAGTATTGATGATAATGAAGCTATTGGGGAAAATACTTTTTTTCTTTCACAGAATTATCCCAATCCTTTTAAAGAAAAAACAATAGTTAATTTACATTTACAGGAAAAAGAACACATTAAAATCACTATTCGAGATATTGTAGGCAGACAAGTAGCACAATATGAAAATACATTAAACCATGGTAGTCATTCCTTTGATTTTTATTCCGGTAACGAAAAGTTTTATTTGTTTAATGTAACCGGAAAGTATGCAAGCCAAACAATTAAAATGCTAAATAGTAATCCTACATTTGGAGGAAAATGTAAAATAGTTTATAATAAATATCAGGATAATATGATAGGTTATAAATCTCATGAAGCCATTAATAATTTTGTATTTAACCTTGGCGATGAGTTAAGATATATTGGGTATGCAAAGACTGTAAATGAAGTTAATGGAAGCGATGTAATTGAAAATACACCGCAAACTAATGAAAATTATCTTTTTGAGATCACTGAAGGGATTCCCTGCCCCGGAATACCTTTTGTAGTACACGAAGGTCAGGTTTATAATACAGTTCTCATAGGTAATCAATGCTGGCTGAAAGAAAACCTGAATGTTGGTACAATGATAAACGGTAGCAATAATCAAACAAACAACAGCACAATTGAAAAATACTGTTATGATAACAATAGTGCAAATTGTGATGAATACGGTGGGTTATATCAATGGGACGAAATGATGCAATATACAACACAACAAGGTACACAGGGTATTTGCCCTAATGGCTGGCATTTGCCAAATGATGATGAATGGTGTACATTGACACAATATATTGACCCAACAGTTAATTGTAACACAACAGGTTGGAGCGGTGCAGATTGTGGTTACAAAATAAAAAGCACAAGTGGTTGGTACTCAAACGGAAATGGTTCTAATACTTATGGCTTTGAGGCCCTTCCGGGTGGTTACTACCGTTACTACTATGGTGGTTTCGACACCATAGAGAAGAGCGCCACCTTTTGGTCTTCTACAGAGAATGGTTCGGACGCTTGGTACTGGACCTTCTATTACGGCCACGATGGAGTCTACCGTAACTACGGCAACTACGAGGACTACGGTTTTAGCGTTCGTTGCGTTCAGGATTAGCATTTGAACTTTGATATTAATATCCCGCGAAGCGGGGCAAAAAAAAGTTTGTTAATTGCACCTGTCATCCTGACGACCGCAGGAGGAAGGAACTCCATCGTTCCTGCACCTCTGCCGGCAAATTACTCCTGCTTGCGAAACGCTTTTCTCCCCTGCGAAATAGGGGAGATGCCCTTCAGGGCAGAGGGGTAAAAAAACAAAAAATAATAAAACCTTCATTCATACAATAAAACTACCCCTTTATACAGAAAACCCTACCCTTCATACAATAAGTCAACAACCCCTTTTTTAAGGTTTATACATTATTTATTTTTGGTTTTTTAACCCCTAAAATTTAATTGTTATGAAAAAAAGAAACATTTTATTTTTACTTGCTGTTTTGCTTTTAAGCAGCTTTATGATTTTACAATTTGGATGTAAAAAAGACAAAGATGAAGATCCAACCCCGCCAACATACACCAACGGACAAGGTGAAATTGGCAGCATTGGCGGTACGGTTATGGTTGATGATGCAAGTTCGCCGATTGACGGGGCAAGCATTGTGATACCGGAAGGGGCGATTGAAGAAACTGTAAACATTAGCATACAGCAAGAAAGTACGACAAATGTTGCCGGACATTCTAATTTAATAACTATACAGTTTTTACCGGAAGGTCTTGCGTTTTTAAAAGAAGTAGAAATCACTTTACCATGGAGCAAAACAAATCAAACTGCTGCTAACACACGAGCATATTACTTAGACGAGGATAATAGTACCATTAAGCAATTGGAAATAAAAAATGTGGACACTCAGAACAAATTAACTACAGCTTATATTTCTCACTTTAGTATTTTCTTTTCTGATCCTGATGAACTGAACCATGAAATTGAATTAGTTAAAACCGGAAATTATTTTGCCGGATATTTTAATTTACAAACAGCTTTTGATCAAATACCTGCAATTATTAACAATACCCGTAATGCTGACGACATCATCGACCAGGAGGATGGTTTACAAAACTGTTTTGTAAGGTTGATTTTTGAACTGCATGAAAAGGATGGCTGGTTTTGGAGTGAGGTAGCCGATATGGCTCTTTATGTTAGTTATGATGAATGGAGCGGTGATTGGTCTATTTGGATAGATAAATCAAACTCCTCAATGGGGGGTAATTCTGCTTTTCAAATTTTTAATAAAGAAGGATTGACCTTTAACCAAATAACCGGTACATGGATGAGTGGATATCCTTTCCTTGCTATTTTCGATGACGATACTTACCTGAATCCTGATTTCTCAATTGACCAGGAAAATAATTATAAAATGACCTGCACATGGGGCATCGTAAAAGATTATAATGGCTTTCTGAAACCTTATGTTTGGACTTGGCAATACAATTACTGTACTGAAAAACAAAAATGGTCTGAAGTGAGTTCCTTTAATGGTGATGCCAACCAAAACAATATTATTGATTCGTATGAAAACGGCAGCGGCAACCAACCCCCAAACCTACCAACCGGCGAATCTCCTGATGACGAAGCCACCAACATATCCACTAACACCAACCTAAGTTGGACATGCACCGACCCCGATGGCGATCCATTGGATTATGATATTTATTTTGGCACGGAAAACCCACCGCCTTTGGAACAAAATTACCATACCTCCACAAGTTATGACCCGGGTACATTATGGGAAAGCACTACTTACTACTGGTATATTAAAGCTTTTGATGACCATGATAATAGTACTGAGGGACAGGTTTGGGAGTTTACCACGGGTAGTGGTGGTGGCAATACCCCACCCACAGCCATCTTTACAATTGACCCCTCCTCCGGCACAACCTCTACAGTATTTGCATTTGATGCCTCTGATAGCTACGACAATGAAGACCCGACAAGCCAGTTACAAGTACGCTGGGATTTTGACGGTAACGGCAGCTGGGATACAGGTTGGGACA
>JAIORY010000229.1 GCA_021107915.1 Bacteroidales bacterium
TAAATACCGAAATTTGTATTGGCTGCGGTGCTTGTGAATTTGCTTGCCCTACCGAGCCATATAAAGCAATTTATGTTGACGGGAATCCGGTTCATAAAACAGCTAAAAAACCTGAAGTCAAAAAAATTGATGATGATTTTGATGCTGAGGAGGATTTCCCGTTTTAGGAACTATCTGGTTGTTAATCTGTCAGAGATTTAATAACTGATTATTTACTTTTTGTATATTTGTATTCCTAAAACAAATCATTATGAAAAACTTACAAGAAATTACTACAATGCAAAGAGCATGGATAGATCTTTATCCGGAAACTTCTTTCAACAAGCTCAATGATTTTATTAAAGAATTAAAAAAAATAAAAGTTTTTCTTAAATCCGGTATTTCCGAAGCAGGCTGGTATAAAGATGCAATAGTTTATTCCGTTTATGTCGATCTTTTTAATAATGATTTTTCGGGACTTGAATCCAAGCTTGATTATCTTGCTAATCTTGGAGTAAATTGTTTGTGGCTGTTACCAATACTTGATTCGCCAATGCGAGATGCCGGCTTCGATATTAAAGATTACAGAAAAATACGTCCGGAATTGTTAAAAAATCCAAACGATTATCACTTAACTGAATTTGCTGATTTCGTAAAAAAAGCTCATGAAAAAAATATAAACGTAATTTTTGATATTGCATTAAATCATACTTCTGATGAGCATTATTGGTTTCAGGAATCACGTACCTCGCCGGATAGTCCTTATCGTGATTTTTATATCTGGAATAAAGATACCGACAAATACAAAGAAGCCCGGATAATTTTTGAGGGAATAGAAAAAAGCAATTGGGAAAAAGAAGGCAATGAATATTATTTCCACAGATTTTTTAATTTCCAGCCCGATTTGAATTTCCGCAATCCGGATGTACTTCTTGAAATGTCGCAAAATATGCTTTTTTGGTTAATAAAAGGCGTCGATGGTTTCAGGGCTGATGCAATCCCGTACTTATGGAAAGAGAAAGGAACCGACTGCGAAAATCTTGAAAAAAATCATACAATAATTCGCTTTTTCAGAGCTGTTCTTGATTTTGTCAAACCAAACACTTTACTTCTTGCCGAGGCATGTCAGAAACCAAAAACAGTTGTTAAATATTTTGGTGATGGCGACGAATGCAATGCCGGATATCATTTTCCGCTTATGCCACAGATTTATAAATCTCTTGCCATGCAAAATTCACAGCCTATCAGACATACCCTAAGCCCGGCTGTTACACCCGGCATTCCTGAGTCTGCTCAGTGGTTAGTTTTTTTACGTTGCCACGATGAGTTAAGCCTTGAATATGTTTATGTAAACGAAGAAGACCGGAAATATATCCACGATAATTATTGTAAAAAACCTGAATGGGATTTTCGTTTGGGACAAGGTATTTCAGCTCGCTTGGCAGAGCTGCTTGATCGTGATGAAAAAAAAATAGGATTGGCTTATTCAATCATGCTTACTTTACCGGGTACTCCTGTGATTTATTATGGTGATGAATTCGGGAAATTAAATGATGATAAATATTATAAAAAGATGATAAAAATGACAGGAAAAGATGATACAAGATTTCTTGTCAGAGGAAAAATTGATTGGAAAAAATTTGAAGGTGAATTGAAAAATAAGGAAAGTTTTTCTTCAAAAGTTTTTGCACAATTGAGTAATCAAATTAAAACCCGAAAAAACAAAACTACGTTTGGAAGAGATGAAATACAATGGTTGGATTTTAAAGATGAAAAAGGTATTGTTTTACATGAAGTGCTGGCTTATTACAGAATTAACAATAAAGAAAAAATTCTAATAATAAATAATTTATCTGAAAAAGAAATATCGGTTAAACTACCAATTATTAAAATGCCGGATAGAGATATTTTAGGACAAGCATTTAATTATAACAAACAGGAAAAAACTTTGTTTTTATCAGGTTTTTCTTATTACTGGATTAAGGTCTAAACTTTATTAGAAAAAGTTTTTTTGACAAATCCTCCCGTACGGGAGGATTTATTTTTATTCGTATTTTTGTAAAAACAAAATGCTAAATTCTCTTTTATGACTAAAAATAACTTTGAAGCAGTAATTTTCGACCTTGACGGAGTAATAACAAAAACTGCTCTTGTACATTCCTCTGCATGGAAAAAAATGTTCGACGATTTCTTAAAAGAAAGAGCGGAAAAAACAGGAGAGGAATTCGTTAAGTTTTCTCATGAAAATGATTATTTAAAGTTTGTTGACGGGAAACCAAGATACAAAGGTGTTCAGTCTTTTCTCGAATCACGGGGAATAGAACTTTCTTTCGGTAACCCTGAAGATGGTGTTGAAAACGAAACTATTTGCGGAATTGGTAACAGAAAAAATATTGCTTTCAACGAAATATTAAAACGTGATGGCGTTGAGGTTTATCCGTCCACAGTTGAACTGATTCATGAATTAAAGAAAAAAGGTATCAGAGTAGGAGTGGCTTCATCAAGTAAAAATTGCAAGGGAGTTTTAGAAGCCGCAGGATTACTTGATCTTATGGAAACCCGAGTTGACGGTCTTGTTTCTGCCGAGCTTGGTTTGGACGGTAAACCCGAACCTGATATTTTCACAACTGCCGCCGATAATCTTGGTGTAACCTATGACAAAACTGTAGTTGTGGAAGATGCTGTTTCGGGAGTGCAAGCCGGAGCAAAAGGGAATTTTGGACTTGTATTGGGAATTGCCCGAGAAAACAATGAAAAAGAATTACAAAAAAACGGGGCAGATATTGTTGTTACAGATATTGATGAAATTGGTCTGAAAGGAATTGAAGAATGGTTTCAATCAGGTCTTGAAAAAAATAATTGGGAAATAAATTATTTTGATTATGATCAGGGAAAAGAGAGATCAAGAGAATCGTTACTAACAATAGGAAATGGATATTTTGGAACACGCGGCGCACTTGAAGAATGTAAAGCTAATAAAAACAATTATCCCGGAACATATATCGCAGGAATTTTTAACCGACTGAAATCTCCGGTCGAAGACAGAGAAATTGAAAATGAAGATTTTGTAAATTGTCCCAACTGGCTGCCAATTACTTTTAGCATTAACAACAAAGAATGGGTAAACATCAACAAAGTTAAAATTATTGACATCAAAAGAAGCCTTGATCTTAGCTGTGGTTTGCTGAAAAAAACTCTGATTATTAAAGATGCTGAAGGTAAAATTACACGAATAAATTCAAAGCGTTTTGCAAGTATGGATGATCCTCATCTTGCAGCAATAGAATATATTATCGAACCTCTTAATTATTCAGGTCTTATTACCGTTAAAACAGAAATTGATGGAGCAATAATAAATTCCGGCGTTGAAAGATACAGGCAATTAAATCAAAAACATTTAAAAGCAATTGAACAAAATGGAGATAAGAATTCTCAATTTGTATTTGTAAAAACCATGCAATCAAATATCAAAATTGCAGAAGCTTCGAAAATATCCGTAAGGAAAAACAAAAAACAAATTGATCCTGTTTTTACTCATAAATTTAAAAATGCTAAAGCAACAACAAATTTTCTTACTTTTCTACAAAAAAATGACACTTTAAAAATTGAAAAAACTGTTTCGATTTTTACTTCAAAGGATAAGAATATTTCAAATCCGGTAAATTCTGCACGTCAAAAAGTTAAAAATGCAATCTCATTCAACGAACTATTAAAGAAAAACAAAATAAAATGGACAGAAATTTGGAAAAAACTTGATATAAAAATTGAAGGAGACAGACTTGCACAGAAACTTTTGCGATTGCATTCTTATCATTTAATGGTTACGACATCCGATCATAATAAAAATATTGATGCAGGAATTCCTGCGAGAGGCTTGCATGGTGAAGCTTATCGGGGCCATATTTTCTGGGACGAATTATTTATCCTTCCATTTTATGATATTCATTTTAAAGATGTTACAAAATCCGTTTTACAGTACAGATTCAAACGCTTAGATGAAGCACGTAAATATGCCAAAGAATACGGTTTTGAGGGAGCAATGTTTCCCTGGCAAAGCGGAAGCAGCGGAAGAGAAGAAACTCAAATTATTCATTTAAATCCCTTAACGGGAAAATGGGGTGATGATTATAGTTCGCTGCAAAGGCATGTCTCACTTGCCATTGCTTACAATATTTGGCAGTATTTTAACATCACCGGTGATAAGAAATTTATTGAAGAACAGGGAATGGAAATGTTTCTTGAAATTTGTAGATTCTGGGCAAGCAAATGCGAATTTGATGAGGAAAGCGGAAAATATTCCATCGGCAAAGTAATGGGTCCTGATGAATTTCATGAAAAATATAAAAACACAGATGAAGGTGGTCTGAAAGATAATACCTACACAAACCTGCTGGTAGCATGGCTTCTCAAAAAAGCATTTTATTTATTAGATGATCTTGATAAAAAGTCTGTAAAAGAATTATTTAAAAAGATTAATCTGAAAAAAGACGAAACCGAAAAATGGAAAGACATTCGGAAAAAGCTAAATATTGTAATTTCCGAAGAAGGAATTCTGGCACAATACGATGGGTATTTCGATCTTAAAGAACTTGACTGG
>JAIORY010000269.1 GCA_021107915.1 Bacteroidales bacterium
TCATCATCCAATAATTAACAATTTTCGACCTTGTCCGGTTAATTTATCAGTTGATAAACTTATTTCAACAATATAAACTCCTTTTTCAAATTTCGAAATATTCATTTTAATTAAATCAATATTTCTATATGAACCGAAATTCATAAGTCTTCCGGTCATGTCAAATATTTTCATAATTATTTTTCCCTTGTCGGGAAGATTTTTTAATGAAATATTAATTTCTTCTTTAGCAGGATTTGGGAATATTTTAAATGAAAGATTTGAAAAATTATTTTCAATGATCCCTGGGCTAACCGGAGGAGAATCAATCCCGCTGAAATATTTTAATCCACCGGCAAAATTTCCGGCAAGGAGATCAAAATAATTATCGTTATTGAGATCGGCTATGGCTGCTGCTGTTCTTATGCCTTCGTCAATACTAAAAGGAATTGAATCTATGATTTGAAAAAGTGAATCGCTTTCGGTAAATTTCCCGTCAAGGTTATTATCAATATCAGTAAAATAAAACAACTTCCCCTGCTCCGAACCAACTATCAGTTTATATTTATCATCATTATCTTGAAAAAAACACGGAACGCTGTATCCGTTGTAAGAAACACTATAATCGGTAACATTTACTTTTCCAAGACTGTCGGTAACAAAGGTAAAAACCGGCTCATCATGTGTTCCGGTGTTTTTATAAAAATTCAGATTACCTTTTTTTTCGCCAATTATAAGGTCGGTCAATCCATCTTTGTCAAGATCAATTAACTGTGGGGCACTAAAATTACCAACATTAATATCCTGATAATTTATTTGTTCTAAAACAAATTCAGCCGTATCTCCAATCAAAGCCGAATTTTTATAATAATAAAGATTCCCTTCATAATTTCCTATCAACATATCGTCATCGCCATCTCCATCAAGATCTGCAAAAGCAGGAACAACTCCCGTAAGTTCCAAACCGGAAATATCAGCAAAATCCCTTGTCATCAACATAAAAGAAGGATCGGTAGCTGTACCTGTATTTTTAAATAAAGCAAGTTTTGAAATAAAATCTGAATAAAGAATCAGTCCGTTAGGATCGTACCATGAAGAATTATAATAACCGTAATTTCCTATTACAATGTCTTTTAATCCATCATTATCATAATCAAAAAAGACAGGATAAGCCCCTGAACCAACATCAATCATTTCATCCTGAAGAAATTTATCGGTTTTATAATGAAATACCGGATAATTATTTTCACCTGAATTCTGATACAAAATAACACTTTTATAATTCCGGGAATTAAACATACTTGGAACAAATGGCGAAACAAGCATATCTTTTTTACTATCATTATTAATATCAACATAAGTTGCGAGGGGCATTGAATACTGCCAGATTGAAAGAAAAGCTGTATCCAAACTTATCATATAAGCATCATCAGAAGTGCCGCCATTAACAAGTTTCATCAAATTAGGATAATCAACATCCCCAAGTATCAAATCTTTATCATCATCTCCATCTAAATCAATAACTAAAAAAGTACTTCCTGAATGACGGTCTTTATTATTAGAAAATATATTCTCTTTTATTCCAAAACAAGTGTCGAGAGTTATTTCATTTGATTCTTCATTTTCAGCAAAATGACCCCAGCAATTGTCGGTTTTCTCGAAATCAAGTGAGTCAGGCACACCATATTTTTCCATTGACAAATTTTTGTGCATCTCAACAAAAGCACCCATCCCCCAGAAAGTCAAGATATCAAGATCACCATCATTATCAAGATCGGTAATGGCAGGATAATCAGCATAAGTAACCAAAATATTTGTATATATTGTTCCTTGCAAAGATGTAAGAAAAGGATAAACCATTGATTCAAATTTCAATTCACCATCCGAAACATTTTGATAAACCAATATTCCGCCAAAATTTGAATAAGTAAAAATATCCTGTTTACCATCAGCATTATAATCCGCAAGTATCACCCAATCATAAAGTTTTGGGAATTTCTCTTTGTATTGCGGGGCATAAGAATAATCAACAGAATCCGGTGTGCCGCCATTAATAAAAGTCATTATTCTATTTCCGTATCTATCGAAAACAAAAAGATCCATGATCCCGTCAAGATTAAGATCAATTTCAGAAAACTGACAAGAATTCATACCACCTGTCCATGGGAAATCGTAAATATCCTCAGTAGAATTTACCTTTACGGAATTGTTTTTAGCAGAATTATTTTCAGTAAAATACAATTGTGCTTTTGTGCAAAAGGAGAAAAGTAAAAATAAAAGAATTACTATTTTTTTTATAAACATTAGCTTGGTTTTTTAATTACATGGTTTCATTGTTACATGGTTTCATGATTGAATCAAATTACAACTAATTACAATAAGTTACAATAAATTACTATTTCAAATTATCAAACATTACTCAATACAGTTGCAACCATAATTCATCATCAAAATTACACAATCCTATGAAATATCCTCTGAAAAAATGTAATTTAGCCGTCAAAGAAAATTAGACAACAATTTAATATGGCAAAGATTTTAGTAATTGATGATGAAAAGAGCATCAGAAAGACGTTAAGAGAGATACTTGAATATGAAAAATTTAATGTTGATGATGCTGAAAACGGAATAATAGCTCTGAAAAAAATTGGCAGAAATAAATATGATGTTATTTTACTCGACATAAAAATGCCACAAATGGATGGTCTTGAAGTTCTACAACATATCATGAAACTTACTGATACTCCGGTAATAATGATTTCAGGACACGGAACCATTGATACAGCCGTAGAATCAATAAAAAAAGGTGCCTTTGATTACATTGCCAAGCCTCTTGATTTGAATCGTTTGCTGATCACTATCAGAAATGCGATGGACAGATCGAATCTAATAAACGAAACCAAAGAATTAAAAAAGAAAGTAAGCGAGTCGTATGAAATGATAGGAGAATCGGAATCTATCGTGCAGATTAAAGAAATGATAGACCGTGTAGCACCAAGCGATGCCAGAGTATTGATAACCGGAAATAACGGAACAGGCAAAGAAATAGTAGCTCGTTGGCTTCACCAAAAAAGCAACCGGTCCAAAGCTCCGTTTATTGAAGTAAACTGCGCAGCCATTCCTCCCGAACTAATAGAAAGTCAATTATTTGGCCATGAAAAAGGTTCTTTTACCTCAGCCATAAAACAACATAAAGGAGATTTCGAGCAAGCAGATGGAGGGACTTTATTTCTTGATGAGATTGGAGATATGAGCCAGTCGGCACAAGCAAAAGTACTAAGAGCCTTACAAGAAAATAAAATTACTCGTGTTGGAGGAGAAAAAGAAATTCCTGTTGATGTAAGAATAATTACAGCTACAAACAAAAATATCCCTGAAGAAATAAAAAATAAAAATTTTAGAGAAGACCTTTATCACAGGCTAAGCACGATTTTAATAAATGTACCACCGCTTAAAGAAAGGAAAAATGATATTCCATTGCTTGCAAATTACTTTCTAAATGAAATTTCATTAAAGCAAGGAAAAGCACAGAAAAAATTTACGGAAGATGCTATCGTTGAACTCCGGAATATTGAATGGACAGGCAATGTAAGAGAACTTAAAAATGTAGTGGAACGCCTTGCAATACTTTGTGATACAGAAATTACCGTTGAAGATGTTAAGAAATATGTTCAGCCGTTGTATAAATAGTTTAATGGTTTGAAGTTTTGAGTTTAAAGTTGAAAACTTGAAACCTGAAACCCAAAACCCAAAACCCGAAACCCAAAACCTGAAACCCGAAACCAAAAACCCGAAACCAAAAACCCGAAACCAAACCCCCTTGCTTTTTCACGATTTTATTGTAACTTTGCAACCCCAAAAATTTTATTGGGCGATCTTTGAAAAAAAAATCCTCACCTCCTTTAACCCATTTTTATTGTTGTAGATTTTAATGGGAGTTTCTTTTTTGAAATCAGGGGGTGGGGTTTATATTCAATCTCATTCGGGGCTGACCGGTTTTGACAGCAAGGAAGGGGAATTGTAAGCATGCCGAGCATTGTAAATCTGGCTCGTCCTGAAAAGGTACCTTAGGGTAAAAACTAATTTACAACAGCCAATAACTGGCAACGATTATAATTACTCGTTAGCAGCGTAAACAAAAGTTTACGTCCCTAACTGTTCCCCGGAGAGCTTTTCCCGTCAGCGCTTCGGCAGGAGCATCGCAAATGCCGGGATAGTCATTGCAGGACTTCGATGTAGTGGCGAAAATTAAGAAGATACGGAATTATTAGGTTGGCTTTTTACCGGTTAATTCCCGACAACCAACAAAAAGCTACGCATGTAGAAAGCACTTTTGCTGCTTGTTTGGACGAGGGTTCGACTCCCTCCAGCTCCACAATGTTTTGTGTTTGTTCAGAAAGCCCGATTTCTTCGTTATGCTTGCCTTTAAAATCAGTCATTTACAAAAGTAAACTCCTGATTTTAAAGACTTCGCAAGCCTCGAACTCGAACTTTCTGAACTAAACACATTGATTTATAGAAAGATATATTTTATCCGCTTCGGCGGATTTTTTTGTTTTTTGGAAACGGTTTTTATGTTTGATTATTATTTATTAT
>JAIORY010000031.1 GCA_021107915.1 Bacteroidales bacterium
ATAACTAATTGAAACACTTTCTAAAGGATGTTTTCGACAAACATCCTGTTCAACAAAAAAGTATTTCATTCCGGATAATTCTTTGTATTTAAAAATCTCCTTAAAATCAATTATCCCATTTCCAACTTCTGTAAAAAATCTCTCTTCATTATCTTCCATATCTTTTACATGCCATAGTTCAAATCGTCCGGGATACTTTTTAAAATAAGTGATTGGATCATAACCGGCTTTGATTATCCAGTAAATATCAAGTTGCATTTTAACCAATTCTTCATCTGTTTCCTTTAAAAGCACATCATAAGGAATTTCGCCGGCAATATTATTAAATTCAAAATCATGATTATGATAAGCGAATTGAATACCGGATTTTTGGCATAGCTCACCAATTTTATTAAAATCTTCTACAAGTTTTTTATAACTGTCTATACTTTTTCTTTTTTCGGCAGGCAGCCATGGGCACACCAAATAACTAACTCCAGCTTCACAGCTACAATCAATTACTTTTTGAGCTTCAGCAAGTTCAAAACCGGAATGAGAACTCGGCAAAATCATGCCCAAATCATTAACCATCTTTTTAAACTCTTTTGGTTTTAATCCGTAAAATTTCCCATTTGAATAACCGGCAGCTTCAACAGAATTATAACCAATTTTAGCAACTTTTTTAAGAGTTCCATACAAATCATCTTTCATCAAATCTCTAACAGAATAAAGTTGTAATCCGATAAGTTTATTTTTTGATTCAGGAAATGAACACATTTCAAGAGGAAATATCATACTTGCCGCGGATATTGCAGCTATTGATTTAATAAAGGTTCTACGGTTTTCCATATATTAATTATTTACAATATTCGGTTTTGTTTTATCTCTTTATGAGATAGTTATAGAGTTATAAAGGTATAGTGGTAAAATTGTTTATGTACATTTCTTATTTCCTCTATTTACATTATTCCCCTTTTATGTTCTTTTATGCCTTTTATGGTTTATTTTTTTTAACCATATAAGACATATAAGATCATATAAGTTATTTTCTCTATTACCCCCTATTTCTAATATTTCCTTATTTCCTACTTTTCCAGTATTTCCGTTAAACAATTTTCTGTTTTTCTTTATCCCAAAAAACTTTCCTATTTTCGCGATAAGCAATTGTACCCATGTGTGCTGTAATTGCTTCCTCAAAACCCTGATCAATATTACAACTTGGCTGAGTTCCTTTTCTTATGCAATCAATCCATTCCTTAACGTGAAGATGAGTTGTATCAACCGTTTTCCCTCCGCGTTGGGTGTATAACAAACCTCTTCCGGCGAAGTATTTTTCAGTCGGAGAAGATATTGCATCCACATTATCTTTACCGGGAACATAAGTATAAAGCGGACTCAAAGGATCAATTATTCCCTTTTCAATCTTTTCTTTGTATCGCGTTGAGTTACGATCAGCAGTTATTGTAAGGGTGTTGCCAAGCTCCATTGAAGCATCATCGCCCATTATCACTCTGCCTCTTTTGCGACTACTTGCAAGACTGGCACTATAAACCAAAGACATATCCTTTTCGGGAAATTCAAAAACAGTTTGAAGTACATCAGGGACTGTCCGTCCATCCTTAAAGTGATAAATACCACCTGAAGAAATTGCAGAATCAGGAATTCCAATATTCAGAATTTGATTTATTGCATCATACTCATGAGTAAGCAAATCGCCTGATAATCCTGTGCTGTAATCCCACCAGCAACGCCAGCGGAAAAATCTTTCGAGGCTGAATTTATGATAAGGTGCAGGTCCAATAAACTGATTCCAGTCAATAGTTAGTGGATTACCATCAGGGTGTATTTTATAAACCCAAGCTCCGTTTGGAGTATTCCGGTTTGTAGTAACTTCAATCAAACTTATCTTGCCGAGAATATTTTTGTCAATAATTTCACGGGCTTTAAAATAGCTCTCGGTTTGTCGTCCCTGATGACCTAACTGAAAAACAATATTATTTCTTTTCACAGTTTCAACGACTTTATAAGTTTCCGGAACAGTCCATGTCATAGGTTTTTCGCAATAAACATGTTTTCCGGCATTTGCAGCGTCAATTGTCATTCGTCCGTGCCAATGATCGGGAACGGAAATAATAACAGCATCAATATCATCAGCAGCAATAAGTTCTTTGTATGTCCGGTATCTTTTTGGCTCCTTTCCCATTTTCCCGGCTGTTCCCTCCCTGTTAATATTTGAAGCTGCTTTTTGAGCATTTTTAGCATAAACATCAAAAATATCACAAACACCATTTACAACAACATTAAGATTTTCTTGTTGCAAATAATTATGATACCTTTTGTCGTTTTTATCCTTTAAAGCATTTTCTTTCAGATTGTCGATGTATTCGGGATGAGCAAAACCGGCACCACGAGCGAGATGTGGTCCACGAATTCCAAAACCTATTAATCCTAATCTTATCTGCTTTCCTCCGGTTGTTGATTCAGGTATTTCCGGTGCTTTATGACTAAGATTAAGTTCTTCATTAATACTGGTTCTAAAAATATTATCTAATTTATTTTTCCGGTAAACACCGTAAGCCATTGCGCCAAGCACAGGTACAGTTGCTAATCCTTTTATTACCTCTCTTCTCGAAAATCTACCGGAATTTGTTGGTTTCAGATTTTCATTATCCTTTTGTTTCTCACTCATATTTATTTTTCTTATTCAGAAACATTTATTTTTTTTCTTAAAAATCAATCTATCAAAACCAATAATTTTACTTGTCGGGAAAACCAGTAATACAGCAAGGGTAAATAATTCAACAAGTATCTTGTTTACTAATAAATAATTACCTTCTGTCGGAAGATTGTATTCTAACCCAAAAAAAGGAGGGTGAGACAGATAATACATTACAAGTAAAACAATTCCCGCTATCTTGGCTATCTTGGCAAAGCAACCTAAAATAAGTCCCAAACCAATTGCAATCAATCCCCAGATATTCATAATATCAACAATATCAAGAACACCTTGATTAGCAGCAATTGACTTATAAAAACCTGACATAAATCCCTGTGAATCCATCAGGTATCCAAAACTTGACCAAGCAGGATTAATCAACTTCACTATTCCTTCATACAAAAAAAGCCAGCCAATTATAACTCGCAAAATTACAAGCATGATTAGCTGGCTTTTTGAATAATTAATTTTATTTTTCATGTATATTTATTTTTTGCCACAGATTACACTGATTTTTATAAATTTATTTTTTAAAATCTGTGAATCTGTGGCTTTTTTTAGTTTTTACAATTTTTCGGAGCGGACTCAATCTTAAATCTAAAATTATAATTCTGAAATATAAATTTCTTTCCATCTCACTTTTATTCCACCACCGCTATGGATTTGAAGAGCAACTACTCCGGTAGCTTCACCAATTTTTTCATCAGTTAAATTAGTCATTTCTTCTCCATTCAGCCAAGTAATCACATGATCGTCAACCACTCTAATTTTCATAATATTCCACTCACCCATTTTAAGAAATTTCTCTTTTTCTTCAGGAATTTCATTTAGCCAACCTCTACCATAAGATTCATAAATTCCGCCTGTATTTTGTCCGGGAGGAGCTACTTCTACCTGCCAACCGCTAATCTTTGTCCCGTCAAGGGATGAACGAAAAAAGACACCGCTGTTACCATTGGCTTCCTGTTTGAATTTTAATGTAAGTTCAAAATTCTTAAATTCTTTTTCTGTGGCGAGATATCCGTATTCTTTATCTGGCCCACTTTCGCAGATGAGTTCACCATTATTGACAAACCATTTTTCTGTCCCGTGAATTTTCCAGCCATCAAGATTTTTTCCATTGAACAATGAAACAGTATTTTCATTAAGTTCCCTGATTTTAATATTTCTGAACCAAACAAGACTACCATGATCCTGTAATGAAATATGTCCTTTTTTCGCCATTCCATAACCGGGATAATCTTTCCATTTGCAGTTTTCTACCAGTTCTTTCCATTCATCAGTCCAGAGTGAATACTCCACAACTTTCTCACCATTTAGCCAATGCTCAACATGATTGCCGGCAACAATTATCTTTGTTGTATTAAATTCACCAAGGGGTTTTATTTTTGCATCCTTTGCAGGATGCATTGCATAATTGGCAGCAGTCATTTGCCAGTCTTTAAGCTCATGAGGGAAACCAATATCATCAATCAATTGATATTCGGGACCTGTAGAATATACGGTGGGATAATCTTCTTCAAGAACACGATACAAAATACCACTATTTCCGGCTTCGGAGATTGCCCACTCTAAACTAAGTTCGAAATTATCAAATTGTTCATCAGTAATAATATCACCGCCAAGGTCGCCTCCTTTACCAAGTCCGGTAAGCAAACCGTCTTTTACTTCCCATCCGGTAAGAGTATCGGATTTGAATCCACGCCACCCGTTTGTTGTCTTACCGTCAAATAAAAGTTTCCATCCGTCCTGCTTTTCCTGCTCTGTAAGAAGGTTGTAAATTTCCTGATCATTTTTACAATCAGAATTGTAACTACATGAAATAAAGATAAAAACAAATAGAATTGCAATAATTGATTTCTTTATCATAATATAAA
>JAIORY010000200.1 GCA_021107915.1 Bacteroidales bacterium
CGGTGACTGTCGCAGGTGTGAGAGGTTAATACCGATCCGTCTGAAGTCGCTTGCTTTCCGGCTGTTATGGAGGTGCATCCATCAGGGTATTTACCTTCCCAATCTGTTTTGTCTTGTGATAAACTTATCTCTGAAAAAGAAATAATAAGAATAATGGATAAAATAGTTGTGAGAATTGTTTTTGTGATTGTCTTCATGAAATTAAAATTTATGGGTTAATAGATTGAGTTTTCAAAAGTAAGGATTTAAAATAAAATGTTACAGATTAATTATAATTAAGTGCCTAAAATGCCTAAAGTTAAAGTTTAGCACTAAATTGTTACAAAAATGATATTACGATAAAATTGGAATCATCAGTTAATGTACTTTATGTTAATTTTTTAACAAACACTTGCTTAGCTTACATTATATTTTATATTTTTGCAAAAAATTAAAACCCAGCAAAAACAAAGAAAAAATGATTAAACATCTGAATGAATTAGTTGAAATAGCAAAACAGAAAAGAACCAGAAAAATAGCAGTTGCAGCTGCCGGAGATCAGGATGTTCTGGAAGCAATAAGAAACGCGAGTAAAGAAGGTATTATTGAACCAATATTGGTTGGAGATAAAAATAAAATTGAAGAAATTGCCAAAAAAATAAAGTTTGATATTTCCGGAATTCGTCTAATTGATGAAGAAGATAAATTCATTGCATCACAAAAAGCAGTAAAACTTGTAAAAGAAGGAGAAGCAGAAATCCTTATGAAAGGCATGGTAAGCACAGGGATGCTTCTAAAAGCCGTTTTAAATAAAGAAGTAGGATTACGAAAAGGAGGTACACTTAGTCATGTTGCACTCTTTGAAACTCCTTTTTATCATAAATTACTTGGAGTTACTGATGCAGCCATGAATGTTGACCCTGATTTGGAAAATAAAATTGAAATAATTAAAAATGCAGTTGACGCTTTCCACAAACTGGACAACCCAAATCCTAAAGTTGCAATAGTTGGATCTGTAGAAACAATAAATCCAAAAATGGAAGCAACTATGCACGCCGCAACAATTTCGATGATGAACTACAGAAAACAAATTAAAGGATGCATTATTGATGGCCCTCTTGCAATTGACAATGCTGTTTCTAAAAAATCATCTGAATTAAAAGGAATTACAAGTGATGTTGCCGGCGATGTTGACGTAATTTTAGCCCCAAATATTGATGGAGCAAATATCCTTTATAAATCATTAAACTTTTTGGGGGGAGCTGCATGTGCAGCTATTGTCATGGGTGCAACAGTCCCAATAGTTCTTACTTCAAGAGCTGATTCTGAAAAAAGCAAGTTTTTATCAATAGCATTGGCAGCCGCTATTAGTTAGACAAAAAATATCTAAATGGAAATAAATCGAATTTTAGTAATTAACCCCGGATCAACTTCAACAAAGATCGCTGTGTTTCAAAATAAAGAACCAATCTTTATTAAAAACATAAAACATAGTGCAAAAGATCTGGCAAAATTCGAAAAGATAAGTGATCAGTTTCAGTTCAGAAAAAAAATAATCATTAACGAACTTAATATAGCAGGAGTTTCTGAAGATAATGTTCGGGCTGTTGTTGGACGTGGCGGATTGTTAAAACCAATTGAATCGGGGACCTATCTCGTTAACAAGAGAATGATCCACGATCTCAAAAACAGTCCAATTGGTGAACATGCAAGTAACCTCGGTGGATTAATAGCAGATGACATTGCCAAATCTTTACCCAACGCCAAAGCATATATCTCTAATCCTGTTGTTGTTGACGAACTTTGTGATCTGGCGCGTATCTCAGGACATCCATTATTTCAACGAAAATCAATTTTTCACGCATTAAACCAAAAAGCTGTTGCACAACAACATGCCAAATCTATAATGAAAAAATACGAAGATCTTAATCTTATTGTAGTTCATTTGGGTGGAGGTATTACTGTTGGCGCACATAAGAAAGGACAAGTTATTGATGTAAATCAGGGCTTAGATGGTGAAGGACCTTTCTCGCCCGAAAGAAGTGGAACCTTGCCTGTTGGCGACCTTGTTAAAATGTGTTTTAGTGGAGAATATACCGAGAAAGAAATAAAAAAGATGATTACCGGTAAAGGAGGTTTGGTTGCGTATGTAGGTACAAATAATGCTTATGAAGTGGAGCAAAGAATTGAAAAGGGTGATAAAGAAGCTAAGCTATATTATGAAGCCATGGCATTTCAGGTTTCAAAAAGTATTGGTGCTGCAGTTGCTGTTCTTAAAGGTGATATTGACGGAATTTTAATTACCGGTGGAATAGCACACGATAAATGGTTCGTAAATAAAATGATTGAAAGAATTTACAAATTTGGTCCTGTCCATGTTTATCCGGGCGAAGATGAAATGAAAGCTCTTGCAATGAATGCCTATATGGTACTTACAGGCGAAATACAAGCTAAAGTGTATAAATAAAATTTACAATCTTTTTTATTAATACCTATAATTCTATTTTCTCAACTAACCGATAAACAGGATAAGGTAAAAAGTACGGATACCATTGAGGAACAAGATATTTGTCAAAAAAATTCCATTTTAATAAACCATCATCAGCTTGAGGCTCCAGAAGATATGCTGCAAGGTTTCCAAGTTTTTGAGAGGTTCGTACAAAATAAGTTCCGATCGGAAATTCTTTGGTCTCTTCAATATATTTACCTTTTATTTGATTAGTATAATGACCCTGATTTAATCGTATTGAAGGGTTTAATTCTTCAATTTTGAATCTTTCGACTTTAATAGTTTTGTTTTTTGTAAGCTGTTCAATTTTAATTCCGTGAGTTTTTAATATTTCTAAAACATCTTTATCAGGAATAGAAATAAAATAAGCATAAGGAAATCTTACACTTTTTGTAGGAAAATAATCTGCAATATATGGAACTGTTACCGTTATTTTCCTGTTACTTTTTTTGTATCTCCAATATCCTTTCATTCCTGGGATGGTATCTGCTTCAAATGCTTTGATAGTAATTTTTTGTGGTGTTGGCTTGCCTTTGTATTCAATTGCAAAGGAATCACTGACTGAAGGATTAAAACCTCTACTGATTGTATTTATATCAGCCTGTTCGAGTAGTGTTTTTATTTTTATATGGTTTGTTGAAGAAAATTCCAGTATTGATTTTAATAAATCATAACATCCCAAAACTCTGGTTTTATAATCAGCATAAACATAATTTTCATTTAATATAGCAAGCCTGTTTCTCAGTCCAATATAATTGACAATATATCTCGGCTCAGCTGCATAAGAAATCCAACCGTGTTCGGGGTTCAGACGATCTATAAATTCTCCATAAAAAATATTTTCAACATTATATTTTTCAAGTAAGGTTTTTGAAACCTGAGGCATCATTTTATCACGCATAAAATTGATAAGACTGCGGTCTCCGTTAGGATTATTCATCCATGTAAAAGTAATTGGTTCCTCATGAAAAGATCCATTTGTAGTATGACAGTCAACTGTTACAGCCGGATCCCATTTGTTTAATATCTGTGTAATTACTCCTTTTATTTCCGGTGTTTTCACTTTCATTGCATCGCGGTTCATGTCTAACATCTGCCCGTTATATCGAACGCCAACGCCGTTTACCGGTCCGTTTTGATTTGTTCGGTTTTCCAGACTAAATTTTTCATTACCATCAGCATTTAAAATCGGGCAAATAAGAATTACTACATTTTCAAGAATTTCTTTGTTTTTTCCTTTTAGCAAATCACGAGCAAGCATTTGCGAAGCTTCTTTTCCTTCAATTTCTCCTGCATGAATATTTGCTTGTATGTAAACAACTATTCTGTCATCATTAATCATATCTTCAGATTTTTCAGGAAGGGGAGTGCCAATAATCATTAATGGAATATCGCGCCCTTCAGCTGATGTGGCAAAATATTCGATACGAATATTATCAGAGGTTCCCCCCAAATCATTAATAAAATCAATTACATCATTATAAGTTGAGGTGGATTTGTAATTCGAGCTTTCAGCAACTGTCAAAAGTTTATTCTGTGCATTTGTCAAAGAAATTGCAAAAACCATAAGAAAGCTAAAAATGTATATTTTTTTCATAAAGCTATTTGATTTCTAAAAACTCATGTCCAATGGTTTTAGCCAGTTCAGCAAACTCAATTTCGGTGAGTTTAACGCGCTTTTTATTAAAATCAATATCATTATTGCCTGTAAGCGGAATAAGATGAATATGTGCGTGAGCAACGTCAAGACCGTAAATTACCATACCTATTCTGATACAATCAACAGTATTTTCTATTGCTTTTGAAACTTTTCGGGCAAAGCTAAATAAGCCGTTATAACATTCTTCATCAAGATCAAAAATGTAGTCAATTTCTTTTTTTGGAACGACTAATGCATGACCTTTCGAAAGCGGATTAATATCTAAAAAGGCGAAGTAATTTTCATCTTCAGCAATTTTATATGAAGGAATTTCACCTGCAATAATTTTTGAAAATATACCTGACATAGTTTATATTTTAGTTAAAATATTAGTGGCTAAAGTTAGTAAAATTTAAAAGACTAAAATTTAAAATGA
>JAIORY010000362.1 GCA_021107915.1 Bacteroidales bacterium
GTGGTACCACCTGGAATTGAACCAGGGACACACGGATTTTCAGTCCGTTGCTCTACCAACTGAGCTATGGTACCGGCATTTTTGAGTTTGCAAATGTACATAAGATTTTTTAATTGTGAAAAAAAAGTAAAATTTTCTTGAATTTTTTCTTTAGAAGTATTTTTAAAGTGTTGTTATTAATATAATTATCTTTGCAAAAAAAATGAAATATCCATCCATACGGATTTCTTTTAGTCATACGGATTTCCTTTGGTCGTTGGAATGTTGGAATAATTTAGAAGAATAATTGTTAATTGCAAAACAGCATTGAGAAAAAAGTAATGTAATAGAAAACAAGGAAAACCAAACTCCTTCCCCTTTTGGGGGAAGGTTGGGATGGGGGTACTGAAAAAATGAAACTAATAATTGACTTTGGAAATACTCTAATTAAGCTTGCCCTTTTTGATGGGAAAGACTTGATAAATATTTGGTTTCAGGAAAAACTACATCCCGATAAGGTTACACCTTTTATTATTGATTTTATTGAAAAGCTTTCACCAAAACAAAAACCACGTTCAATAATAATTTCTTCGGTCGTGAATATTCCGGCTTCATTAAGTGAATATCTGAATGAGAATTTTACTTTTATTGAATTAACTTCAAACACTCCTGTTCCGCTTATCAATAAATACAAAACACCTGAAAGTCTTGGTATAGACCGTCTTGCCGCAATTGTTGGTGCCGGTAATTTGTATCCCCAAAAAAACATTCTTGTTATCGAAGCGGGTACATGTATCACTTATGATTTTTTAAATTCGGAAAATGAGTATTTGGGTGGCGGGATTTCTCCCGGAATTGAAATGAGATTTAAATCACTACATAATTTTACTGATAAGCTTCCGTTTGTTGATGAACGGGAATGTAAAAATTTAGTCGGTCAAACTACAAAAGAGTCTATTTTATCAGGAATTTTTAATGGTGCTGCTGCTGAAATTGATGGTATTATCAACTGTTACAAAGAAAATTATGAAAATTTAACAATAATTTTAAGCGGTGGAGACATAAAATATTTTGATAAAAGACTAAAAAATAACATCTTTGCAGTCCCAAATTTAGTATTAATGGGATTAAATGTAATTTTGGATTATAATGATAAATAGTAAATTAAAAATCAGATATTTTTTATTGATACTTGCAGTTATTGGAGTTAACTGTGTATCAGCACAAATAAGGATAAACTCCCCATATTCATTATTTGGGATTGGACAAATAAACCACTCAAATAATAATGTAAAAAGTTTTGCAATGGGTGGTTTGTCATATTCACTCAGAAATTCACAATTTATAAATGTTGCAAATCCTGCTTCATATACAGCATTCGATTCTGCTTCATTTTTATTTGAAGGTGGTTTTAATGGAAGCTTTCTACGCTTACAAACAACTGAAGTTACAGAAAACACAAATTCTGCTTCATTAAATTATCTGACATTCGGAATTCCAGTTACCAAATGGTGGAGAAGTAGTTTTGGTTTATTACCTTTTAGTGATGTAGGATATAATATTAGTGAAGAACATTATCTTGAAAATATTGGTAATGTTCAATATATTAACAAAGGCGAAGGAGGAGTAAATCAAGTGTTTTGGGGTAATGCTTTTAAAATTACAAAAAATCTTTCGATAGGTGTTAATGCAAAATATTTATTCGGAACTATTTATAAAAATCGTATTGTTGCTTTCCCCGATTCTGTATATGTTTTAAATACTGATATTCAAAATTCAATTATTACTTCGGACTTATATTTTACTTATGGTTTGCAGTATCACAAAAAATTTAAAAATAATATAATTTTTGGTGCAGGTTTAGTTTACTCGCATTCGACAAAAATTAAGGCCAGAAAAGAAATTTTGACACGTTCATTTTTAGGTGGTGTAACAAATGTTGTGTCTTGGCGAGATACAATAAGTTATATCTCTGACATTAAAGGTAATTATGTTATTCCGGTAAGTGTTGGAGGTGGAATTTCGTTTCAAAAGAAAGACAAATGGTTAATCGGTGCCGATATTAGTTGGCAAAAATGGGAGGACTATTCATCTTTTGAAGTTAGTGATTCTCTACAAAACAGCCTGAATTTTTCTCTTGGAGGTCAGTTTATTCCAAATAAATACAGCATTTTTTCATATTGGGAAAAAGTGAATTATCGGTTTGGGCTAAGATATTCCAAGTCATATCTTCAGCTTCGCGAACACCAAATAAATGAAATTGGATTAAGTGCCGGACTGGGACTCCCTTTGTGGAAAACAAAATCAACTTTTAATTTTGGTATAGAAATTGGTAAAAAAGGTACTACAATAGATAACTTAATTCAAGAAAATTATGTTAAATTTACATTTGGAGTTACATTTTATCAAAAATGGTTTTTAAAAAAGAGGTATCAATAATATAGAAATATAAATCTAAAAAAGATGAAAAGAAAAGTATTATTATCGTTTGTGCTAATTTTAACTATTGGTTTTTTTTCGTATTCAGGTTTGCAAGCACAGGAATCAAATGAAACAAAGAAGTTGGATTTAGGACCAAAATACGGGAAAGATAGTGCAACATGTGTAATGAATATCTCTCTTTACAGAGAATTTTATAAACAGTGGAAACAAAGTAAATATAAAAGTTCTGCAATAAATGATGCTATTGAACCATGGCGCTGGGTTTTCTTAAATTGCCCGCGTGGTACTCAAAATACTTATGTTGATGGTACAAAAATTATGAAATATCTTATCGGAAAGGAAAAAGATAAAGCTGTTAAAGACAAATATATTGATACTCTTATGATGATATATGATCAGAGAATTATTTATTATAGTAGTAATGAAGGAGATATACTTGGACGTAAGGGTGTTGATCTTTTCGGATTAAGAATAGAAGATTTTGAAAAAGCATATAATGATTTTAAAAGATCAGTTGAATTACAAGGAACGAAATCTGCTGGACCTGTTTTAATTTATTATTTCCGGTCAACAATTAAAATGGCAAAAGCCGGTCTTATAGACGACATATTAATAGTTGAAACCTTTGACATAATAAGCGAAATTATTGATTATAATATCAAGAAAGAAAAAAGTCTGGGAAAATCAGCTGTAAACTGGAAAAATATTAAAGGAAATATTGAATTAAGTTTTGAGCCTTTTGCAACTTGCGAAAACCTTATTAGCATTTATCAGAAAAAATTTGATGAAAATTCTGATGATATTGATTTGCTAAAAAAGATTACTAAAATTCTTGACAAGAAAAAATGTAATAACGATCAACTGTATTTTGATGCAACACTCAAATTATATGAACTTGAACCAACTCCTACTTCTGCATATTTGATTGGGAAAATGTATTATAAACTTGAAAATTACACCGAAGCAATTAATTATTTACTCGAAGGAGCAAAACTTGAAGATACTGTTGATATTGCTAACAGCTATATTTTACTTGCTGAGTCGTATCGTAGTTTGAAAAACTTTCCAAAATCTCGTTCTTATGCATTAAAAGCTCTTAAAGTTAGACCTGATGAAGGAAGTCCTTTAATTATTATTGGAGATTTGTACGCTGCAAGTGCCTGTGATTGTGGTGATGACGAACTTACAAGAAAAGTTGCTTATTGGGCTGCAGTAGATAAATATTACAAAGCTAAAAAAATTGATCCATCACTCAAAGAAATTGCTGACAGCAGAATTTCATCTTATTCGGCTCATTTTCCAAAAATTGAAACAATTTTCTTTGAAAATCTTAATGTAGGAGATACTTATAAAGTTGAATGTTGGATAAATGAAACCACAATTATAAGAGCTGCCAAATAATTTAAATTGAAAATTTTGATCAGAACATATTCTGGTAGAATTATGAAAAATCTTACAAAAAGCATTATTATGATCTTTTTCATGATAATGCTTTTTGGGTGTAAGTCTGATATAAAAACTATTCATATTTACGGAGAAATTGATACACTACCGGAAATGATTGCTAAAGATATTGAATTTATCCAAAGTGATTCCGGTGCTGTTCAGGCATTATTAACAAGCCCGTTAATGAACAAATATTCCGGGAAAAAACGATATATTGAATTTCCTGAAGGTTTCAAAGTGCAATTTTTTGATTCGTTACTTAATGTAAAATCATTTATGGTTGCAAATTATGGAATTAGTTATGAGCAAAAAAAACGCATGGAAGCTTATAAAAATGTTGTTGTTATTAATAATGAAAAAAATGAAAAATTAAATACCGAACATTTAATCTGGGACCAAAGTAAAAAGAAAATCTTTTCGAATGTTGCCGTTAAAATCACTACAAAAGATGAAGTGATTTATGGTGATAGTCTTGAATCTGACGAAACTTTTAATAAATATGAAATAATAAATCCCAGAGGTACAATTAATGTTGAAGATGATGATGGTGAGTAATTATTAAAAATCACAAATGACAAGCACCAAAATTCAAATAAATTCCAATAACCAAAAATTTAATGACCAAAACAGTTTCAAGCTGTTTTGAACATTTGTACATTGATATT
>JAIORY010000206.1 GCA_021107915.1 Bacteroidales bacterium
ATAAATAAATAATTAAACTTTTTTTATTACATTTATAAAATTTTATTCTTTAAAAATATATATTATGGAAAATTCACAACAACCAACACAGAATCAACAACCACAGAACAATAATACAAGTAGTTACGTTCCTCAACAATATAAAGTTGTATCAGTCGGCGATTGGATGCTGACTTTATTTATCATGATCATCCCGATAATTAACATTATTATGCTCTTTGTATGGGCGTTTGGCGGTGGACCTAAAGTTAGCAAAGCCAAATGGGCCAAAGCTATATTATTGTGGTTCTTAATTAAAATAGCTATTATTGTTATAATTATAGTTATATACGGAAGTGCAATTCTTTTGGGATTATCAGAATTATTTGAAGGTTTTCAAGATTTTGATACAATTCTTTCTGATATTTTTAATTAGCATTGAAAAAATATTGAAAACTTTAATTGAATATTAAACCTGCAATTTATTAAAAACTAAAAAAAAAATTATGAAAAAATTATTACGAAAATTCGGATTAATTATTATTAGCTTTAGTATTATTTTTATGCTTGGAAATTGTGGAGGTGGAGGAGAAAGCGAAAAAGCAGAAGGAACAAAAGGAACAACAAATACTGAAAGCACTAAAGATAATGATACAGAAAAAATGTATGATAGTAAGATCAAATCGTATAATCTTGAAAAAGGATACTACTACGACTTTTTTGCACATGTTCAGGTACCTGTTATTACTAAATATACAGAAATCAAAGAAAAGTTTGGTGAAAGAACAAAGGATAGTGAAGTAGAAAAAAAGACATACCTTGCACTTGTTTTAAGTATTAAAAATATTAAGTTAGATGGAAATAAATTCTCGGGAACAACTGATATGAAAACATCAGACGGATCAGGATTAACTAACGAATCTTTAGATATAAACAATGAAAACTGGAACTCATGGGAAGGAAAAAAACCTCATGGAACTGGCGCTAAATTTGATCGTTGTTCGGGCGAATTCTCTCAAAACAGTAAAACAATCAAATATATTGAATTAGAAAGACTTTCATTTTCGCATAACGGAGAAAAAAGCGGTAAATACGAAATCAAGAAAAGACGAGACTTTGTAATAATGAAAGATATTCCCGTACAACGTATCTATGCGCAAGACATTATTTATAAAGTGTTTAAATATAAACATGAACCAACTATTAAAGTTTATGGTTCAAATCACTTTTTAGATGACGCAAAAGAGATTCTTAGTTCTGTTACTGATGCTGACAAAATTATTTATTCAGGCAATCAATACCTTAATAAAAACAGACAAGGTAAAGTAACATGGGATGTATGGGATGAAAAAGAAGAAACATTAATAAAAGTAGATGAAGAGAGTATCGCAAAAAACAAAAGTGGATGGACAATTACATTCAGGCGAGGTAAAAAAATATTCGATATTGAAGAAGCAGAAAAAGAAGTTAAAAATGATAATAAAGAATGGCTTGGTGAAATTAAAGGTGGTAAAATAATTTTGGGAAAAACCACTTTTGTTGCCAATGAAAAAATGCTTGTTAATGTTGAATATAAATTCAGAAGAAATTCTGTTTATGAAGATATTAATGAAATTTATGTTGGAATTATACCAAAAGGTGATCATTTAGATCTTCTATTTGAAAATATCTTTGGAAATAAAAAATATATTCTTACAAAGAAAGAGCTAAAGAAATATAAAAAAGATTCTGATTTTATTTCTTTAAAACAATTTCCACTTGAAGCTCCAGAACCATATGAAGAAAAAGGAGAACAGGCTGAAATTGACTACTATAATGTAATATTGTATTATATTGATTCTGACAAAAAAATAGTAGAAATAGATCGCAAAGCAATTATTGTTACTAAAAAAGAAAAAAAAGGATTTATTAAAATCCACGGGAATAATAAAACTTTTAAACCCGGTGATGATGTAAAAGTTTTTTATCATGAAAGCAACAAATATCTATATGAAATATCTGGTATATGGGTTGGTTTACAACAGCAAAACTTTATACCCCGAGATAATCGTTCAAAAAGCGATTTTATTACAACTAAAGACTATAAAAAAAGTATGGATACAGTATGTTTTAAAGCACCAAAAGAACCGGGAAAGTATAAATTATTTTTAATTAATGAGGTAATCCCGAAATATATTACTGAGCTTAATTTTGAAGTAATAAAAAATTAAAAATAAAATTAAGAAATCAACATCAGGAAATCTTCCTGCATAATGTTTTGAAAAACAAATTTTTATTAACCTTTAAACAATTAAATTATGGAAAAAAAAGAAACAATCAAGTCAGTAACTTTTATTTTGGTGGGCATGCTACTACAAATATTCAATGGAATAGGTGGTGGTTGGTCAACCAATTTTATCGCAATCTTTGGATTAATCCTATTTTTAATAGGCTTAAATAAATTAAAAAGCGGATTAGATCCTGCTGGGCAAAGTGCTGTTCAAATGTTATTTATCGGAGTAATTTTAGGATTAGTTGGAACCTTTTTCGATCTAATACCTTTGATGGGCTGGTTAGCTATAATTTTTTACATTGTAAGCTTTGTATTTGAGTTGATTGGATTTATTAAACTAAAAGAATCAGCTACTATTGGTGAAATTGGGAAAAGTGGAGCCGGATTACTTTTAATATCTATGATATTGCTTCTTGTTGCCGGTATTTTTTGGTTCATTCCTTTAATAGGAGGAATATTTGTTTCCATTTTATCTCTTGCTGCACTGTACTTAGCATTTACCGGATGGCTGAAAATTCAAGCCGGGATTATTGGTGAAGATATACCAAAGATAAAATCTGTTACTTATATTCTAATAGGTACATTGCTATTATTGTGTAATACAGCAACAAGTGGATGGGCTGCTGCCATTGCATCAATTTTTGGATTATTTTTATTGTTTAAAGGATTTAAGCAACTGAAAGATAATATTGATGAAGTTGGACAAAGCGCAGTAAAATTACTTGTTATTTCAATTTTTATTGGAATAGCAGCTGCTTTAGTAGATATTATTGCATCAATAATGGATGTAGCATCAGGAAATGTTATTGGTATGATAGGTGCTCCAGGCACTATTGATTATATAATAATAATTCTTTTTGCCGGAGCTTATATTGTTCAATTTATTGGTTATTTAAAACTAAGAGGATCCGTTACAATTGGAGAAACCGGAAAAAGCGGTGTTCTGTTTTTAATGATTGCAATGATTTTGGCTTTAGTTGCAAGCCTTATCGGAATAATTCCATTTACAGGACTTGTTACTTCGCTATTAGCTATTGCAGGATTAGTACTTGTATTCTTTGGCTGGGTGAAAGTTCAGGATGGTCTTATTGAAAACAAATAATTAGGTAATACAGATTTTTATTAATTTAAAATATTGGAATTTATGCCGGATACTAACTCTGGATCGAAAAACAAAAAGAAACTATTCCTGTTTCTGGGGCTAATTGTTTCCACATTGCTTTTTGTTGTTATCTACATACATATTGATAACATCAAACAAAAGCAAAATGTGAATACTTTTAGTTGTGATATAACCTTGAAAGATGGGGATCTTGTTTTTAGAAAAGGACGAAGTATCGAAAGCCGGGTAGTATTAATTACCGACAGAGCATCGTCATATTCACATGTTGGTGTTATTTACATGATAAATAAAACACCCTATGTAATACACACAACACCGGATGAATCAGCAGATGATATTGATTATGTTATAATGGAAAAATTATCTGATTTTTTCAGTTCTGAAAAAGCATCCAGAGGTAGTATCTTTCGGCTTAAAGAACAATATTCAAACTCCGCAAAACTTGCCGCTATAAAAGCAAAATCATTTTTTGATGATAAAATCATTTTTGATGATGCTTTTGACATTAAAAGTGAAGATAAATTATACTGTACCGAATTAGTTTGGAAAGCATTTAATAAGATTGGAATTGATTTGATACAAGGCAAGTTTAATAAACTCTTTTTGCCTTTTGTAAAAGGCTTTGTTATTTTACCAAGTTCACTATTAAACAGTTATTATTTAGAAGAAATTTATATTTTTTAATCAACATTAATTTATTTATTAACCTTAAAAATTTACAATTATGAAAAAATTAAGCATTATTTTAAGTCTTGTTATTGCAAGCTTTGTATTATTTACCACTTCATGTGGCACTTCATCATCTTCCTCACCGGCTGATATCAGTAAGAGTATCATAAAAAATGCTGAAAAAGGAAATTTTGATGCTATTATTGATGTTTTTGCAACTAATGGCAAAGAATTAACAGATGAAGAAAAAACTAAATTAACTGCTATGTTACAAATGGGACAAGAAGAAATGAAGAAGAAAGATGGGGTTAAATCAGTTGAAGTTATTGAAGAAGTAATTAACGAAGCAGGTGATGAAGCTACTGTTAAAATGAAAGTAGTTTATGGTAACGGAGATGAAGTTAACCAAACTAACAAATTTGTTATGGAAGATGGTAAATGGAAATATACCATGAAATAA
>JAIORY010000339.1 GCA_021107915.1 Bacteroidales bacterium
TTATCTCACAATAACACACTTCCTGCTAAAGACCTTTTCACCAATTTTCAGTTGGAAATAATAAACTCCACTACTGAGAAATTTGCCATTTTTATCTGTTCCATTCCAAATTAAAGAATGATTGCCTTTTGAAAAATTATTACCTCTGATTAGAGTCCGCACTTTATTTCCTTTCGAATTAAAAATATCCAAACTAACTGAATTATTTTTGTTTAGATAAAAATGTATTGTTGTTTCATTTATAAATGGATTCGGAAAAATTTTTGTAAATGGATTGGTTATTTCAGGAATTTCATCCTGATAAAGAAAAGTATCTACCAACAATGAAACCGGAATTATTGTTTCATTATTAAAATAATCAGTAATAAGAAGCTCACAGGAATAGTTCCCGTCCGGCAACGACATTGTATTAAAACTTATATATAGTTCATCAGAATCGCCGGAATTAATTGTACCGGATAAAGTATCAAGAGTTATCCAGTTATTGATCTCGCCGAGATTAACAAAATCAATATCAATATATAAAATATGAGGCTCGGCACCGTAAATATCTCCGTGAACTTCGGTAATTACTGAAAAATCTTCAATGAGAGAAGTATCGGCATGACCGTAAACTGTTGCCACTGCCGTTTCATTTCCTTTTATCACACCCCATCCTGTTGAATCTTCACCATGCCAATGGATATTTGCATCGTTTCCTGTAATTGAATCATCTTCAAGTTCGCCAAGTGAACCTCCTACAAAATTTGTTACCGAATCAATAATTATTCCTTCAGGGAAATCCATAAAAATATCCCTTATCCATTCGTTATCATCGCTGGCATTGTATGTTGTAAATATCCATGAAAAGTTTTGTCCTGTATTTTGATATTTTTTAGAACATTCGAGATAAGACCCGCCAATACATCTGTTCTTTTTATTATCATTTTGTTTTTGTTGAGGAGTAAAATCAACATAGATTTGATAATCAACTTCACCGAAATCACTAAAACTTGAAATTATAAGGGTGTCGATTTTTATTGAATCGGGTTTCATTTCTTCAATAATTTCTTCAGGATTAAAACTTAAATTATGAGCAATATCTATCCCCGAAGGAAAACAAATAGTATCTATCCACGCACAATCAAAATAATTACTAACACTGTGGTCTTTATGAAACCTCCATTCGAAGCGATGATATCCGGCAGAAATTGAATATGTTTCCTGACCCCATTCCAATTGACCATCCCACCTGCCTTGTTCAACATCATCAATTAAAAATGCCAGATAATCCCAGTTATTATTATTTGCATCATCTTCGCACGAAACTTTTCTGTAAAAGCTTAGTTCACTTTCGTTCTGAACATCAACATCAATAATAAGAGAAGATTCCTGATCGTGAGTAATATGACCTGAACGGGCAGAAAAAGCACCTTCGTAAACATGGTCTTCAGTAATTTTCCAATTTCTGTTTCCATCAAATCCCCATGAGAAAAGATCAAAATTCCCGCTTTCAAAATCTTCGAGGGTGAGACCAACGCTTAGATAAAAAGTATCGGAATTTATGTATCCGTTGTCTGTAGAAATATCCAAAGCAAATTCAATTATGTGCCCGATTGGTGCATCTTCATCAACACTAATATTAAAAATCATGGGTGAAATTGAATCAGCAGGAAGTGATAAAATAAAACCACTTCCGTTGTTAATTGTAACAAAATTATCGTTTGATGAAAGAATAACACTAATATTTTGAGCTTTGGCTCCACCTGAATTTTCAATCCCGACAATAATATCAGTAGTTTCTCCGGGATCAAGAATTTGGTTATCACCATCATTAACAAAAATATAATCCGATTGAATAACTGGAGCAAAAACCGTGAAAAACAAATTGCTTAAATAAGTTGTATCTGTAGAAATAATTTCGGTTGCAATATTCAAATTATGATAATTCGGTACCATTGGCGAAACATCAAAATTAAATGCATCTTCCAGATTAACCGAATTTCCGTTAATTAATGTGCCAAAGTATTCTACACTGTCAATTAAAATATAATTTGTATCATTTATCGAAATTCTCATATATGCATTTGTCAGATCATCACCCGAAATATTTGTCAGAAGAACACTTAAAACAGCATTTTCGGCAAACTCAATTATTTCATCGCCACCCGAAACAATTGATGGATCCATAATTATTCCGTTCGCTGAAAATTGTAATATTTTGTTTGTAAAAATATTGTTATTATCTGTGGCTTTAAATTTAATATCAATGCCATTGTACGCCTGAAGTGGTGTTCCGCTAAAAATTCCATTTTCGGAAAGAGTCATTTCATTTGGATAAAATGGTGATGAAAAATCAATGACTGAATTTTCATTAATTGTATCGTTGCCGGATATTTCAAAAAATTGATAGTCCAGACTATTTCCTTTTGAGGTGCCACCGTACCATTCAATTTCGCCATTTGTTTGCATTTCGCCGTAATAAAATTTAATATCACCGGAAGGGAATAACTTAACAGCAAAATTAAGATTAGTTTCTGTGGGCAGTTCGTTTATCGAAGTCTTCCAATAAAATATTGCACCTGATTCGTCTCCTTCGTACCAAATCCCGTCTCCTTGTGCAGGATAAATTCTCAGATCTGTCATATACGGAGCAATACAAGCGGTTTTTTTAAATAAAAGTTCATTAGACTGAAAGTATGGCCATATATAAATATCATCATCAAATTTAAGAAAACCATCAGTATGAATGGTGATAGTTTCAAATTCTTGTCCGTAAAACGGGAAAGAAAAATCTATTGCTTGTTCAACAGTTCCATTATTATTATTTGACGGATAAAGATGGTTGGTATTTACTGTTGGAAAATTTCCGGTATAATCAGTTTCGGTATAATCATGATTAATCCTCCAGAAATAAGGAGTTGTACCACCGGAAGCATTTAACTGGCAATTATACGGTCCTCCGGCAGGAGCAGGAGGTAAATTAACATTATCAATATTTACTTCATCGTGATTAACCTGATGAACTATTGAAACAGTAACAGTTCCATTGTGAGGAATTGGAATATTCGATTGACTGCAAGGAATTTCGTTTACCCCATTAATATAATCAATTATTGAGAAATTGATATAATCACCATGACCCCAATATTCAGGATCGTATTCATTTATTATCAGGAAGAACTTTATATGATCGCCGGGTTCGAGGTAGCTAAGAAAATGAGATATATCAAGACCAAACTCAATTGTTTTATCTTCTTCACTTGTACCACCTTGCATATAATTATTACCACCCTGATAATTATAAATCGGGAAATCGAATATTTGCTCAGGTTCTGTTGCGGTTGTATCTGTCGAAAATCCTGCCATTACTTTAACGGCTTTTCTTCTGGTGTGTTTTAAAGTTATCTTCATTGTTAGCTGAGGCGAACAACTTTCTTTTACCTTCAAAGTGTTTACGGTATTATTCCAAATACCTCCCTGTCCGTATTCATCAGCAACAGTTTTGTACATCATATAACAAAATCCTTCGTCAGCCCAGTTTGGTACGCCACCATAACTATTTACAAATTTGAATCCTCCGATTTCCCAGTCTTTTACATTTACAACACCATCATTATTAATATCAATGTCATTTGTATATTGTCCATCGCTATTATAATCCCAGCAAATTGAATCATTCCATCCAACAATAGTTAAAGCATGTGTTGAGTAATTCCAGAAAACGACAACATGTTTTCCTTCTTCCGGTGTTCCTTCCGGAAGAATATGTAAGCCGGGTTGGTTGGCATAAAAACTCGCCAGTCCTCCTACATTGGAACTGTCAAGATGATCATGAATATAATGTTTTAGATATTCAATACCTTCGGGAGTATCTATTTTCAAAGAATATGCTGTTGTAATACGATTTTGCATTGCATTATAATAATTATCATAACCGTTCATCCATCTTTTTTCACCACCATACGACATGCCACCATATTCTGACACCGTAGGATTTCCGGCACCTTTCAGTATTTCCATTGAAGTAAAATAACTTACCCCTCCATACATATTTCCAGCATTCCAAAAATTCCATGTAAAATGAGTCGGATATTGATTTTCAGGAACGTTACCAGGGAGTTCTCTAACTCTGTTAATTTCATAAGTGAAATTATATCCAACCAAAGCTGCCTGCCCACAAGAATATCCTGCCTGATTATATGCAGGTCTGAAATATGGCTGAGTTGAATTATCCAATTTGTAAGGCAGCAAAGGAGCTTTATTCCCTTTATAAAAAGCGGGAACAGGTAATTTAGGAAGACTGCACAAATATGCCGAGTCCTTCTGACTCATAACACCCAGCGTTTTGTTATAAAATATTCGTTCCTTTTCCTGATTTTGTTGTTGATATTGAGCTTTGGTTAAAAGCCCGGTTGATAAAAAAATAATTAATAATAGAATATTTTTTTTCATTATTGATTTTTCTATGATTATTTGGAGTGCTAAAAGTATAAAAAAAGATGGAAATG
>JAIORY010000441.1 GCA_021107915.1 Bacteroidales bacterium
ATTTAAAAATTTGTTGATATTAGCGGATTCTGTGAAATAAAATCTGAAATTTTAAATCATAAATTTGAAATTTTATCAACCTAAAGTCAAACAAATTTTGAAATAAATACAATATAAACCTGTTCTTTTGATCAGGTTTTTTTATTTTTATTGAAAATTTTATTATGCAAAAAGAACTCAGAATAGTATTTATGGGCACACCTGAATTTGCCGTTGCTTCTCTTGAAGCTCTATTAAAACATAATTACAACATAGTAGGTGTAGTAACAGCTCCAGATAAAAAAGCCGGCAGAGGCAGGAATATTCACTATTCGGATGTTAAAAATTTTGCTATTAAAAATAAACTTAATATTCTTCAACCATCAAACCTAAAAGACAAAGATTTCCTTAAGCAATTATCTTCCTTGAAAGCTAATCTGCAAGTAGTTGTAGCATTTAGAATGTTACCGGAAGTGGTTTGGCAAATGCCTAAATATGGAACAATTAATCTTCATGCTTCATTATTGCCACAATACAGAGGAGCTGCACCAATAAATCACGCAATAATCAATGGTGAAAATGAAACCGGAGTTACAACATTCTTTATCAATAATGCAATTGACACCGGAAAAATCATAGAAAATGAAAAAACTATAATTGATAAAAATGACAATTTCGAAAGTCTCCATTATAAATTAAAAATTATTGGTTCTAATCTATTGATAAAGACAATAAAAATAATTGAAGAAGATAAATTGGAATTACGCGATCAAAAAAAATTATTTTCTGATTTATCAGAATTAAAATCAGCACCTAAGATTAATAAAGAATTTTGTCATATCAATTGGAATAACACTACTGAAAATATTTATAATTTTATCCGTGGTTTAAGTCCATACCCTGCTGCCTTCTTATTTCTGAATTCACCTGACAATAAACATTTTCAGATAAAAATATTTATTACAAAAGAAGAAAAAATAACTACTGAAATTCCTCATGGTAAAATACATACAGATAACAAGACATACTTAAAAATTTCTTGTACTGATGGATATCTTAATATTCTTGAATTGCAAGCTGCCGGAAAAAAAAGAATGGATATAGTTTCTTTTCTTAGAGGTTTTCAAATTAAGAATGACTGGATAATTATTTCAGCATGATTGCATACTAAATATTTCTATGATTTTAAGCAGCTCTATAAGCTTTTGTTATCAAGCCTTACAAAAACACTACTCCTGAAAAGCTAGTATAATAAGCTTTTTAGAAGTATTTGTTTTATAGTTATTAACAAAACCGGTGATTTATCAACAATTTTAAGGGTTTTAAAGGGTTTTCCTTGTATTTAACATTTTATCACTTATATTTGCATATCTTTCGACTATTATTAGAAATTTAATTATTAACCAAAAACCTTAAAACATGAACAAAGCAGAATTAATTGAAGCAATGGCTTCCGAAGCTAACTTAACAAAAGCTGATGCTAAAAGAGCATTAGATGCATTTATTGGCGCAACTTCTGGCGCACTTAAAAAAGGCGATCGCGTAGCATTAGTAGGTTTTGGATCTTTTAGTGTAACTAAAAGAGCTGCAAGAAAAGGCAGAAATCCACAAACTGGAAAAGAAATTAACATTGCTGCAAAAAAGGTAGCGAAATTCAAACCTGGCGCTGACCTATCAAGAATTGTAAAATAGTATAAATTCTATTTTTCTATAGCCTCTCGTCTCAAACGAGGGGCTTTTTTTTTGTCTGATAATCATTATTTCAGTATGTTTAAAAATATTAAGTGATATAATCCTGTGTAAAAAAGAATGGATTAGGAGTTTATATTATAGAGTGAGACTTTTGCGAAAGATGTGTTTTGCAAAGGTCTCGGAGCAAAAAAATATGAATATCGAAATTCGATTAATGAATTCAGAAGTTATTTAAGATAATTCAGAAGAACGACCGGATAAGGAAATCTGAAACTGATAAAAGTTTAAAGCGATAAGGAAGTTTTGCATCATCACCGGCATAGTCTATTCCAATACGTTTAGTAATCTTAATTTTATTTTTATCAATTTTTATTCTTTTATCCTCAAGCCAAATTTTATCTCCAAACAAATCACAACCCGAATCACTAAAATGAATACCAAGTGCTTTTGAAACTTTTCCGGGTCCATCAGTAATTTTAACTGTTAGTTTTTTCTTTTTTGATCTTTGTAAAATTCTTTTTTGACCATAAGTAGGAAAGATACCTCTTATTAAAACTGCATGAGGAACATTCTCAAAATTGGTAACAATATTAAAAAGAGAATGAACACCGTAACAAAGATACACGTATGCAATTCCGCCACGACGATACATTATTTCAGTACGTTTTGTTCTTCTGTTACCATATGCATGAGATGCTTTGTCGGTAATACCTGCATAAGCCTCGGTTTCAGTTATAATACCTCCGGTAAGTTCACCATTTATCTTTGTAAATATATGTTTTCCTATTAATTCCCGAGCAATTTTTACAACATCATCTCTTAAATAAAATGAAGGTTGAATTTTCATGTTTATAATATTTTATTTCAAATTCAGAGTGAATTGTTGTTTCCATGCCATGCGATTATCATCAAGAGTATAAATTTTATCGTTATCTTTTAACCATTGAATTATATTAATAATTTTATCTTCATTTGCTCCTTCCACATGTTTAACTATCTCGTCAAGAGTGTGTGGATTTTTTTTTAAAAACGGTTTTATCTGTTTTACAACATTATCAAATTCAATTTCATTAATATTTATTTTATTTCTTTCAACACAAACATCGCATTTTCCACAACGAGTAGAATCATTTTCACCAAAATAACTTAATAAATATTGACTTCGGCATTTGTTTTTCGAAGTTGCATAATCAATTACAGATTGAACCCTTTTGGAAGCTGAGGATTTTCTGTCTTTATAATTTTCTTTGGATATTAAAAGATCTTTTCGATCAAAACGTTGGCGACTAAACAATATCTGAGGTTTGTTTTTTCGTGGGATATAGGTTAAAACATCCAGTTTATTAAGCTGTTGCAGATATTTTATAACAGAAGTAGAATTAATATCGGATCTGTTTGCTATTTCATTTTCATTAATATTAATAAAATCATTGAAAACACCACTATACGAGCGTAGTATGAGTTTAATAAATCCATCATAAAATTTATTTTCGATCTGAAACCTGTAAAGGTCTTCTTTATTTAAAAGAAAATGTATTTTGGAAGAAACATCAACAAATTCGTTCATAAGAATATATGCTTCTTTTTCAAGAAATTTCAGTGAATTATATGCTATTAAAGGAGAGAAATTATAATTTTTGCAAAAATCATTTAAATCAAAATCAAATGCCACATCTTTTCCACTTCCTACCGCAAGCTGGAAATAATTTCCAAGTCCCTGATAAACTGCTTTTATTACATCCCTTTCGGGGAATGATGTTTTCAGATTTTGTTTTGAATTAATAATATCTGCATTTTCAAAAAGTAAGACTGCATACGATTGTTTCCCGTCACGTCCAGCTCGTCCTGCTTCCTGAAAATATGCTTCAAGACTATCGGGAATGTCCATGTGAATAACCAGACGCACATTTGATTTATCAATTCCCATTCCGAATGCATTTGTTGAAACAATCACTCTGATTTTGCCTTTCATCCAATCATTTTGTCGTTTTGTTCTTGTGCTTGCATCTAATCCTGCATGATAATATTCTGAACTTATTTTATTGTTTTTCAGAAACTCCGATATTTCTCTGGTTTTCCGTCTGTTTCTCACATAAATTATTCCTGTTCCGTTAATTTTGTTTACTATCCTTAATAATCTCCCAAGCTTATCATCCTCTTGGAAAACAACATAAGTAAGATTTTCTCGTGCAAAACTTTTCTGAAAAAGATTTTCTTTTTTAAACTCCAATTTTTTCTGAATATCTTTTACAACTTCAGGAACTGCAGTTGCGGTAAGTGCAAGAATAGGAATATCAGGAATTAGTGTTTTTACTTCTGCAATTTTTAAGTACGGTGGTCGAAAATCATAACCCCATTGCGATATACAATGAGCTTCGTCAACAGCAAGCAAATTAATATTCATATTTTGAATAGCAGCCCTGAAATCAGGAGAACTAAGTCTTTCAGGAGAAACATACAAAAACTTAACATTACCGTAAAAACAATTGTCCATTGCCAAATCAATTTCTCCTTTGTGCATTCCCGAGTGAATCGCAACTGCTTTGATACCATTTTTTCTGAGATTTTCAACCTGATCTTTCATCAAAGCTATCAGAGGAGTAACAACCAAACAAAGACCTTCTTTTGCCATTGCAGGAACCTGAAAACATACTGATTTTCCACCACCAGTAGGTAGCAATGCCAAGGTATCTTTTCCTTCCAACACAGAATTAATAATATCCTCCTGCATGGGACGAAATTCGGAATAACCCCAGTATTTTATCAGTATGTTTTTGATATCCAAAACCTGAATAGTTTTATTTATTATACGAAGATA
>JAIORY010000331.1 GCA_021107915.1 Bacteroidales bacterium
TATTTGGAATAAAAGTGCCAACTGCTCTTGTGTTATCTGATTTCCGTACGTTAGTTGAAATCCTCACAAATCCACTATCGGATTTTTGAAAAATAGTTGTTGTCCCACCAAATATTTCAAAGGTTTTGTCCACATAAGATTTATCGTTTTGCACGATTGTGTTATCCAAAAACCATTTCTTTAACAAAACTTCATGGCTGTTTTGCGAAATCTGGTTAGTAATATTCATTGGAATTTTTTCATTACTGATGCTTAGATTTTCAGAATAAAAAAGATCGTGAGCAATTTTAAGATGAGTTTTTACATTTTCGAGTTTTAGGGTATATTCACGTTCAAACATTTTAATAATGGTTTTTACTTCAAGTGAGAGATCCCTTTCGATAGATTGATAAATATTTTGTTGTGATTTCCTTATCGAAAAAAATGTAATTACAGTAACCGAAATAATGATTCCCAATAAAATGGGAATAAATAGATTTAGTTTTACAGACAGATTTCTGGAAATGCGTTTCATTTGCTGTTCAAATTTTTTGTAAAGTTACGAAACCTCTTTAAAATTGGTTTTTGGTAATCAATTTTATACCGATTACTAATCAAAATGCGCTTTAAGTTCGTTCCACTTCTTAAAGCACTTTGATTATGTATCGGCATTAACCATTGTAAATTTTAAAATGCACTTTCAGCGCATTTTAAAATACAATTGGTATTATTTCGGATTATAATTGAAATAATTATTAGATGACAACAGAAATAAAACGAAGTTTAGAAGATGAATAATTTGATTTAATCAAAAAACCTTGGTGATTTCAAATTGCCGCTATTATTTTTATTAAATCGTGTAATTATCATAATTTCATGCGAGCCTGAATTATATGATTTTATAGGTCCGGCATTCATATCATAAGAATAACCAATTTGAATATACGGTGTAATAGCAATTTTTGCCAATATTACAACAGCATCTTTTATTCTGTATGAAATTCCTGCCTGAAGAATATCCTTATAACTTACAATAGTGCTAACTCCAAAAAGAAATACATTACGAAGATTATTTAATGATAATGCTGATTGGATAATTATCTTGTCGGATGCAGGGTACAAATATGAGGAGTAAAAATAATAATGCCGTGGGATTTTAAAATTTATTGATCCGTCAACTGAATTTGTTAAATGAATAGTTACAAGTCCAACAGTCAATTTCTTGAATTTATATTCCATGCCAAAATCAAAATCGGGACGCAGCGAGCTTTCTTTGAGATATGATGCAGGATCGTTAGCTTCCTCAAATATTAAATTTGCTGTATGAATTTTTCTGTGCACAATGCCTATTCCTGCACCAAAAGCTATTGAAGATAATTCGTTTAACTTAACATTGTAGGCATATTTTAATTTTATGTTTTGAGAATTTTCAATTCCCATATTGTCGTTAATTATTGTAAGAGCTACGCCAACATTATATCTGCTAAAATAATTAGATATATTTAATATTTGTGTTGATGGAGCATTTTCAAAGCCCGTCCATTGCTGTCGCGCAATTGTACTTGCAATAATATCTTCGGAAGTTCCGATTGCTGCAGGATTATAGATGGATCTCTGAAATCCTATCTGACTTATCTGCGGATCAATCTGACCGAAAACAATGGAGCTTAAAAGCAATAATAATGTAATTAGAATATACTGAGATACTTTTATTTTCATCTGTTTGTTTTTTCGTAGTTTATATATTTTAATGGATTATACTTAGTGAAATTTCCAAAATAAATCATAAATCTAAAATCTAAACATAAATATTTCATTTTATCAATTCTTTTGCTTCATTAATACTAATTTTTTTACCATTATAATAAGATGTAATAAAGCAGTCGGGATATCCCAGAGTTTTCAGGGATTTTTTAATTATCAATGCTTTTTCGAGAGTATAAACCTGTCCGGCTTCATACTTATAAGAATCATTACTTTTGCTAACAAATATTTGAAGTCCCGGTATTTTATTTGTTATGTTTTTAAAGTATTTTTCAATATCCAGATTTTCTTTGCTTGAGAGAAGCTGTACTCTGAAACTAACTCTGTTTTTATTTTCAGATAGTTTAGACTTATTTGATTTTTCAATAATATTTATCACGCTAAAAGTTGTTCTTCGGTTAGCTTGATGTTCTTCATCTGTCGATGCATTTGTTATCACCAACTTTTGTTCTCCATAGCCTTTAGAAATAAGTCGTTCGGAACTGATACCGGAATAAACAAGATAGTCAACAATTGCTTTTGCTCTTGCATCCGAAAGTTTTTTATTGTACGCATCGCTTCCTCGGTCATCTGTATGTGAATTGATTTGAATAATAACTTTTTGGGTTTCGTTAAGCATTGAAGCGAGTTTATTTAACTCAATTTTAGATTCGTTACGCAAAGTAACTTTATCAAAATCGTAATAAATATTATTAAGAGTTATTTCTTTTTTCTTTTCAATTTTTGTAAGCTGAAAATCCATGTCATAACCATTTTCCTTATTAAAAGTTGTTGCTTTACGGATATCGGGGATTATACATTTTCTGGATTCGGCGAAATAGTCTTTTTTACTAATTTTTACAACATAAGTTGCTTTAGGTTTAATATCTGCAAAAACATAATTTCCATTAATATCAGTAAAAGTAAACGAACTAAAATCATTACTTCCGCTTATCATAACCCTTTGCCTGACAACAGGTTTATTTGTTGACCTTTCGGTGATTTTTCCATTTATTGCAGCGGCATAGTTTTTTCTTGTCAATAAAAAGTTAAGAGCAATTTTTGTTTTATCAGGAGAATAAATCACATCCATTTTAGAAATATTCAGAGTTCTGTGATCATCGAAATATCCTTCTTTATGTGCTTTTACTTTATATTGTTTGTAGGGTGTAAAATCGGGGAACAAATATATTCCGGAGCTATTTGTATAGACAGTATCGCTTTTTTCGTAATAATCTGTAAAAATTATTGCTACATTCTGAATTAGAGATTTTGTACCGGCTTCCTCCGTACAGCCTGTTACAAATAGCGAAAGCGGAAATCCCTCAAATGAATAAATTTCATCGCTATAAGAATTATCTCTGTTTGAACAGAACAATCCTCCGCTTAGGTTGTTTTTCAGAATTAAATTAAGATCATCAGAAGATGAATTAAAAGGTTTGCCGATATTAACAGGTTCGCAGAATTCAAAATCGCGAAAAGCAGAATAAAAAATATCCAAGCCACCAAAACCAAAGTGACCATTAGAAGCAAAAAACAACAAAGTATCACCAACAATAAATGGGAACATTTCGTCGCCGCTTGTATTTATTTTCTCGCCAAGATTTATTGGCAGCCCCCATGTTCCGTCATTTTTTCTATTTGATTTCCAAATATCTTTTCCACCTGAACCGCCCGGCATATTCGAAACAAAATAAAGTATATCACCATTATTACTTATTGCCGGATGCCCAAAACTATATTCCTCATTATTGAAAGACAAGGGTTTATTTCCTGTCCAAAAATCACCTTTTGCATTATACTTAGCTGCTACCAACACACAACCCGATGATTTTTCGTTGCATTGCATTGTCAAAGCTTCATTGCCGTTTTTATCAAAAGCAAAAGAACCGTCATTATATTTTTTATTTAATGATCCTCTGATTTTTTTTGGTTTCATCCATTTTTGCGATTCTATATCAAACTCCGAAATATACAAATCGGAATAAGCTTGTGAAGTTCTACCGTCTATTTTATCATTTGAATTTTGCAATCGTGTTGAAGCAAAAACCAAATCATTATTATACCAACCTAAACCATATTCACTAAATTCGGAATTTAGAAGTTCTTCTTTAACAATTTTTTTTACAGATTTACTTTCTCTCTTATCAAGAGCATATTTTGCTCTTTTTACTTTATTAAGAAGAGTTATATTTTCATGATTAAGTGTTGATGCAATATTATAAGCTTTTAATGCTCTTTTTAATTTTCCCGATCTGGCTAAAACATCGCCATATCCTTCGTATATCTTAGGATCATTAGTAGATTTTCCAATTGCATCTTCGTAATAGTTTATGGATTCGGCAAATAAATTCATATTATGATAACACAAAGCAATACTATAAGAAATGTATTTCTTATCCTCCATATTATCAGATTTTCTTAAAGCCCTGTTATAAAACTTTATTGCTTCAACAAAATCTTTCTTTTTATAAGAATTATCTGCCTTTTCAATATTTTTTTCCTGACAAAGAACATTTGTACTAAGAAAAAGAAGTATGAATATGTAAAATGCTTTTTTCATTGTTTCATTGATTCATTGTTTTATTGTTTCAGTGTTTCATTGTTTTATCATTTAAATCATTTTAAATCCCGAAGCAGAGCTTCGAGGATGCTCGAGCATAGCTCGGCATTTTAGTCATTTTAAATTTCATACATTACTGCCTGACAACAGTAACAGATCCTTTGATTACTCTGATAATTTCACCAT
>JAIORY010000096.1 GCA_021107915.1 Bacteroidales bacterium
CATTTTAAAATACAATTGGTATAATTTGGAATAATGGAATATTGGAGTATTGGAAAAAACAGTTTCATTTTTTTTCCTTATTCCCCTTATTTCCCCTATTTCCCATCTAACACTAAAAATATCTTCAATTTACTATTCCACATTATTCTCAATTTCTTCCCAAAACTCAAGTGCTCTGCGTGTGTGAGGAATAACAATACTTCCTCCAACAAGATTTGCAATTGCAAATATCTCGAATAATTCCTCCGTTGTCAATCCGTTTTTATGGGAATTTATAAGATGATGTTTTATGCAATCGTCACATCTCAAAACCATTGAAGATACCAGTCCCAACATTTCTTTTGTTTTAGTATCAAGGACTCCATCCATATAAGCATTTGTATCAAGATTAAAAAAACGCTTAATAACTTTATTGCTTCCGGCAATAATCTTCTCATTCATCTTTTCACGATACTCATTATATTCTTCGATCTTGTTTTTCATCTATTTACCTTTATATTTTTTTTAATCTAAAATCGTAAATGCCGAGCTTTGCTCGAGCATCTTCCGAATCCTCGGATTCGAGAATCCGGGACTCGAAGCTATGCTTCGGGATCTAAAATCATAAATTTTTTTACAAGATTCCTTCTTTTAAGATATCATGTAAATGCACAATACCCACATAGCTATTTCCGGAACAAACAGGTACTTGAGTGATATTGTTTTTTCTCATCAGGTCAAGAATTTCAACAAGCAATTCATCTTTCTGAATTATTTTAGGATTTTTTGACATAATATCAACAGCTTTCAAATTTGAAATATCAGTATTATTATGCAACATTCTTCTCAAATCGCCATCAGTAATTATACCAATAACTTTATTATTTTCAAGCACAATAGTTGCTCCCAGGCGTTTTGAGGAAATTTCAAGAATAACTTCATTAATATTTTCATTGATGTCAACATAAGGTTTTTCGTTTTGGATAAAAATATCCGAAGCTCTTAAATATAACTTTTTTCCTAAAGCACCACCGGGATGATATTTTGCGAAATCTTTTTCGGTAAATCCTTTACATTCGAGAAGGCAAACAGCAAGTGCATCACCCATAACTAACTGAGCAGTAGTGCTGGAAGTTGGTGCCAAATTATTAGGACAAGCCTCTTTTTCAACACTAACATCAATATAATAATCTGCTTGTTTTGCAAGATATGAATTCATATTCCCGGCAAGGGCAATAAGTTTATTCCCTCTGGACTTCAATAAAGGAATCAAAATCTTTATTTCAGGAGTTTCGCCACTTTTCGAAATACAAATAACAATATCATCACTTTGTATAATACCTAAATCACCGTGAATAGCGTCTGCAGCGTGCATAAATATTGCCGGTGTTCCTGTTGAATTAAGTGTGGATACTATTTTGGTGGCTATAATTGCGCTCTTCCCAATTCCTGTAATGACAATCCTTCCCGTTGAATTATAGATTAATTCAACACATTTTGCAAAATCATCATTAATTGATTTATAAAGTTCTTTAATTGCAAAAGCTTCAGTTTCTATTGTTTTTTTTGCTGTTTTTTTTATTTCATTTAACTTTTTCAAAATTTTTTTATTTAAATTTGTATAAATGGATAATTTAAAAATATTATATTTGTACTAATACGAAAAAACATTATTAAATATTTTAGTTGTTATAATAATTTTTATTAATTTTAGTTGCAAATAACTCATAAAACTAATACAAATATATTCAAAATTTAGACTAAAGAAAGATGACTGATGTAAATAAGTATTCTCTCAAAGAACAATTGAATAAGATATTTGGATTTGAAAGTTTCAAAGGAAATCAGGAAAAGATCATTGAAAGTGTTCTTGAAGGAAAAGACACTTTTATTATTATGCCTACAGGAGGTGGTAAATCTATGTGCTATCAACTGCCTGCTTTAATAAATGAAGGGACGGCAATAATTGTATCTCCACTTATAGCTTTGATGAAAAATCAGGTTGATGCTATACGAAGTTTTGGCGCAGAAAAAGGGATTGCTCATGTTTTAAACTCTTCTCTTTCAAAAATTGAAATCGCCGATGTAAAAAATGACTTGATAAATGGAAAAACAAAATTGCTTTATGTTGCTCCGGAATCATTAACAAAAAAAGAAAATATTGAATTATTAAAAACGATTATAATAACTTTTTATGCTATTGATGAAGCGCATTGTATTTCTGAATGGGGACATGATTTCAGACCTGAATATAGAAACATTAGACCAATAATAAATACAATAGGCCAAAAAGTACCAATAATGGCTTTAACTGCAACAGCAACTTTGAAAGTTCAAGAAGATATTCAAAAAAACCTTGGCATTCTTAATGCTGATGTATTTAAATCTTCTTTTGATCGCCCTAATCTTTATTACGAGGTAAGACCAAAAACAAAGAATGTGATTAAAGATATAATCAAATACATAAAAGGTCACATGGGAAAATCAGGTATTGTTTATTGCCTGAGCAGAAAAAAAGTTGAAGAAGTTGCAGAAACTCTACAGGTTAACGGGATAAAAGCATTACCTTATCACGCAGGATTGGATGCAGCTACCCGGCGAAATAATCAGGATAATTTTTTAATGGAAAATTCTGATGTTATAGTTGCTACAATTGCATTTGGGATGGGAATTGATAAACCCGATATTCGTTTTGTGATACATCACGATATTCCTAAAAGTATTGAAAGTTATTATCAGGAAACCGGTCGTTGTGGACGAGATGATGGTGAAGGTAATTGTATTACTTTTTACAGTTATGATGACATACAGAAACTAGAAAAATTTATGAAAGGCAAACCTGTTGCCGAACAAGAAATTGCAAAAGAACTTCTTCTTGAAACCGTTGCTTACGCTGAGTCATCAGTATGCCGCCATCGTTTGTTACTCCATTATTTTGGTGAAGAATATTTTAAAGAAAGCTGTGGCGCTTGTGATAATTGCCTTCATCCAAAAGTAAAATTTGAAGGCAAAGATTATATTAAACTTGTACTTGAAACAGTTCTTCAAGTCAAACAACTTTTTAAATCAAAACACATTGAAAATATCCTTATCGGGAAAAACTCCGGAACAATCAGAGCCGTAAAACATCAAAAAATTCCACAATTCGGGCAAGGTATGGATCATGATGATAAATTTTGGAATGCTGTAATCAGGCATGCTCTTATCAAACGTTTTCTGATAAAAGATATTGAAACATACGGAATATTGAAAATAACACCAAAAGGAGAAAAATTTATTAAAAAACCGTATTCAGTCTTATTTGCTCGTGATCATGATTATGATAATCCTGACGAAGATGATTTTTTCGACATTGGTCAGCATAAAACCAGTTCAACAGATAATACACTTTTTATTCTTCTTAAAGATCTTCGTAAAGATATATCTAAAGATGAAAATCTTCCTCCTTTCGTCATTTTTCAAGATCCATCACTCGAAGATATGGCAATTCAATATCCAATTACTATGGATGAATTGAAGCAAATAACAGGTGTTGGTGCCGGAAAAGCAATTAAATACGGAAAGCCTTTTATTGAGCTTATAGCCGAATATGTTGACGAACATGAGATTATTCGACCAATGGATATGGTAGTAAAATCAGTAGTCAACAAATCAGGACTTAAAGTATATATTATAAAAAACATTGACAGGAAATTACCTCTGGAAGATATTGCACATGCAAAAGATCTTAAACTGGAAGAGCTTCTTACTGAAATTGAAAGAATTGTTACTTCGGGTACAAAGGTAGATATCAATTATTATATCAATGAGTATGTTGATGAACTCCATCAGGAAGAAATATTTGATTATTTCCACTATGCTGAATCTGACTCAATAGAAGATGCCCTTGATGAGCTTGGAGAAGGAGAGTTTTCGGAAGATGAAATACGTTTAATGAGAATTAAATTTTTATCAGAAATTGGAATGTAAAGGGAATCAAATGGAGACACCTTTGCGTAAAAACGGTTTTGATTGTTGATTTAATTTTGAAATACCAGAGAAAGAACAAATGAAATATTTATTTTTTATTGTTATTTTATTCCTAAGCTTTTCAGCTTGTAAAGTCGAAAAAGAAAAGAAACAAGATCAAATACCGGAAAATATTATTTCGGTCGAGCAAATGGACGAGGTTCTTATTGATATTCATTTAGCCGAAGCTGCCTTAAAATATAAACGAGCCAAAGGAGAAAAATTTAAGTTTTACTCCAATCAATATTTTGATCATATTTTTAAAAAACATAATATTTCCAAAAAACAATTTGAGGAAAGTCTTAAGTATTATTATAAACACGAAGAACAACTTGATGACATTTATGAAAATGTTTTGGAAGAACTCGAAAGAATAAAAAAAGAAGCAAACAAAGAAACTACATCGGTTGA
>JAIORY010000187.1 GCA_021107915.1 Bacteroidales bacterium
TTATTATTAAGGAATTTCTTATTCTTGTTTTTCTCCAAAATCCATACGGACTAACTTCGTGTCGTAAGGTTAATAAGGTTTGTGAAGCGGTCGTCATGTTTTTTTACTAAGGTTTCTTTTATAAAAATAAGGTTATAAATCTATTTATTCGGATTTCCTTTGTGTCGTAAGGTTTTGAAATTATGCAACAATCCTATGATAACATATAGTTCTACAAAAACCTTATCTTTAAATATTTAACCTTAGTAAAAAATATAAACACAACCTAAAACCTTATTACCTTATTTTTTTCTAAGTTTTGTTGATAATGGCGAATAAACAAGTCGTATTCCTCTGCAAAACTCGCTTTTTTATGATGTTCAGGCTGATTGAGTATGTATTTGCATACTTTATCAACATCTGATTTTGAAACGGAAAATGCTGAGGCTGATTGTTGCCATGCGAATTTCCCCAGAGCAAGTTTGTTTGCATTGATAAAGTGCTCGGAACTATCAGCAACAATAGTTGCTAATTTGATTTCTGAAATATCAGGTGAACGAGAAACAAGAAAATGCATATGCTCGGGATTGGCATAAATAGCATATAATTTTGATAAATTGTTGTTTACAATTCCTGTAATATATTTTTCAATTCGAACTCTATTTTTCTTAGATATGATAGGTAAACGATGCAATGTTATAAAAACAAAATGGGTATAAAGGTTATTATATTCGATTTTCATATAAAGAATGTTTCATAATAATCTATTGTCAAAGATAATTTTTATTTTACTTCCAGCACATCAAAATAATATTTAGCCCAGATATTATCATTTTTTATTATGAATAAAAATTTGATTACATTTGTTTAGGTCTAAATAATTTTGATGTCTTTGAATAGAGAAACTTATATACAACTTGAAAATCTTAGTAAGAACTTTGGTGATATTATTGCCGTTGACAGCTTAAATTTTAGTGTGTATAAAGGAGATATAATGGGTTTTCTTGGACCTAATGGAGCAGGAAAGAGTACTGCCATACGTATGATGTTATCCTTAATCCGCCCTGATAGTGGAAATATCAGCTTGTTCGGAACAAAACTAAACAATCACAATCATAAAATTTTAAAAAGAATTGGAACACTAATTGAAGAACCTAGATTCTATGAATACTTAACTGCATCTAAAAACCTTGAAATTTTATCAAGCTTATCCGGTAAAAAAGCTGATTTAAAAAGAATATATGAAGTCCTTGAACTTATCGGATTGCGTGAAAGATGTTTAAGCAAAGTATGTACCTTTTCGCAAGGCATGAAACAAAGACTCGGAATTGCTCAGGCAATTATTCATGATCCTGAATTATTGATTTTAGATGAACCGGCAAATGGACTTGACCCGAGAGGATTGATAGATATACGCAATATTATCCTTCGGTTAAATCAGGAATTTGGAAAAACTATTCTATTGTCATCTCATATTTTAAAAGAAATTGAATTAATTTCCAACAGGATGGTAATTATTAATAAGGGTAAGCTGGTAATTGAAGGTGAGGTTAGCGAACTCTTGCATCATGGAGATATAAAAGTTAAACTGGAAACAGATAATAATCCGCAAGCTGTTAAACTGCTTAAAAGCAAAAATATTACTTGTGAAACAGATATTGAGGGATTCATAAAATTTTTACAAAAGAAAATTCATATCCCTGATATAGTTGATTTGCTTGTTAATAACAATATTAAAATATATAGTTTAGATGCTGTAAAAACACTGGAAGATTATTTTTTAGATGTAACTTAAACTCTTGGTTATATTGCGAATTTAATCATTTACGCATTAAAAAATACTGAGACTTTGGTGTTAGCTAAGTAAAACACTTGAAGTATCGCATTTGAAACAAATTATTAGTAATGATAACATTAATCAAAATAGAACTTGAAAAGATATTCCGGCGGAAAAGATCATATATTGGTTTTGCCTCTGTTTTTGGGATAATCTTAATTGTTCAGTTGGCAATGTATGTTGAAGGTGATTCTCTGTTAAATTTTTTTATCCAAAATCTGAAGGATATTTTTTTGTTTGAAGGAAATCTTCTGAACGGATATTTCATAACTTTTATGTTATTAAACAGTATGTGGGTGTTAATGCCATTTCTGGTAACTTTAATCGCCGGCGATATGATTGCCGGAGAAGCTCATAATGGAACACTCAGGATAATTCTCAGCCGACCGGTTTCAAGAAAGAATTTAATAATAGCAAAAATTATTGCAGTTTTGGTTTATGTATTTTTGCTTGTTCTTTTTATGATGATATGTAGTTTGCTTTTGGGGCAGTTATTGTTCGGATCGGGTGATTTAATAGTGTACCATCAAAGCTTAAATATATTTGAAGAATCGGATATTATGTGGCGATTTATGATGGCTTTCACTTATGGATTTTTAGGAATGATGGTTGTGGCTTCATTAGCATTTCTTTTATCTGTATTTACTGATAATTCATTAAGCCCCATTATTATTACAATGGCATTGGTTATTGGTTTTACTATTATTTCTAATCTTAACCTCGATATTTTTAATTATATTCGACCGTTTGTTTTTACAACTTATATAAGTAGCTGGAGTTTATTTTTTGATTATGCGGTTGACTGGCAACGTGCTATTGAGTCAGCTGTGATCTCAGTATTGCATATAGCGGTGTTTTGTGGTATTGCAATTTGTTATTTTAATAAAAAAGATATTTTGTCATAAATGAAAATATTATTAAGCATATTCGTATTATTTCTTTCGATAAATCTTTGTTCTCAACAAACAAATAATGCTGAAAAATTGTTGGAGGAGATAAAGGGGAAATATGAAATTATTAATGATTATCAGGCAAAAGTTCATATTCATGTGGATGTTGATTTTTTGAAAATGCCCGATAAAAAAGCAACAGTATATTTTAAAAAACCTGACAAATTCAGGATGAAATCAAAAGGTTTTGCAATGTTGCCAAAAAATGGAGTAAATTTTATTCCAACTGATTTTATTAAGGGAGAATATACTGCTATCAGTATTAGTAAAAATGATAATACTGAAGTGATAAAATTAATTTACCTTGAACCGGATTCGGAAATAATTTTATCCACTTTATGGATTGATATAAAGGGAAAAAGGATTACGGCAGTTGATGTAAATACAAAAAATGCCGGCTCATACAGGGTTGAAATAAGCTATGCTGAAAATTCTTTTGATTTGCCATCAATGATAAATGTTTCTTTCGATATAAGAGAGTTTGAACTTCCGGTAAGTTTTACAGGAGAATTTATTAAAAAGAAAATTAAAAAAGCAAAAGATAAAGAAACAAAAGGTAGCGTAACTATCAATTATTCTGATTATAAAGTTAATGAAGGGATAGATGATAAAATTTTCAAGAAAAAGACTAAGAAATAATCTGAAGTATCAAGATGGCAAAACTGAAATATCGTTATAAATATATCTGGATTATTGCATCAAAATGGAGAGGGTTTCATAAGATGTTGCATAAGGAATTTCCAGAGCTAAATAATGGTTTTCCAAAAGAATATAAAAGTTGTTTGCTTAGTTCTGCTGTGCGAGGAGCAAGCCTGATGTACGTATTATCAAAAACAACCGGAACAGAATTCAATCAACTTAATGCCTTGAATACCGGTTTGCTTTCGGCCCTGTTTGATGATATGATTGATGATGAATTGGAAGAATTTAGTACAATTTCTAATTTAATTTCCGAGCCTGATAATGCAATAGTAAAATCCCATAACTCTAAAATTACTCGCAATTTATATGTTAGATTATTGAAAAATTTGAATCCATGGCAGCAAAAACAACTTTCAGAAATATTAATCCATTTGTTGGAGATTGAAAAATTTGCAAAAGTCAAAAAGAACGGCGAATGGAAAAAACGAGGAACTTATGCTTTTTTTGTTTATCTGACTATAATTTGTATTAAATTAAAGGATGTAAATAAGGATATTGCTTTAAAATATGGTGAGTATTTGCAATTGCTTGATGATTATGAAGATTTACATGATGATGATGCACATGATAATTATTTCCGGACTCATCCCGATTTTAAGTTGACAAATTATTACTTAAATGAAGTAAAGCCTTATTTAACATCAATCTTTAAATGTGATTATGATAAGAAATTCTTTTTAGATTTCGTAGAAACATACCACGTTTTTCAAATTCGTTCTTTTAAATATAAGCATGAAAAAGAAAATTCCTTTTTTACGATAAGAAGAAATATGATGAATTTTTTTGTTAGCCGGCTTAATAAAAATGTTCCTTTCTAACCTGAATTATTTAGCGATTTTCTATTGTTTTTGATTATTGTTTTTTAATCGTTAATTAGATGCTATACAATATGTTATACATGTATTTG
>JAIORY010000033.1 GCA_021107915.1 Bacteroidales bacterium
TAAACGAAGGAGTTTTCTCATTATGAAACGGGCATAAACCAATAAAGTTTACTCCTCGTTTTTTTATTGAAACAAAATCTCCTACTACCTCTTCAACACGGGCTGTTTCAATAATATTTTGTATGGTTTCCTTAGGAATCACAGATAATTAATTTATGGATTAAATACAAAAATAGTATTTATTTATGTGATTGCTAAATTTGTGAAAATTAAATAATTTTAATCTGTGAATCTGTGGCAATTTTGTAATAACACTTAATCATGTGTCTTTTTTAAAATAATTTTTATAATTTTATTTTTTATTAAAATCAAAACACATTTTTAAAATGAAAACACAAAAAGTAACACTTATTCTATCTGTTTTATTTGGCTTATTAATTCTTATTTCTTGTAAAAAGGAAACCACTATCATTAATAATTATGATTTGGTTTCGCAATACGAACTTGATAAGGCAATTGTTCAAACCAACACAACAAATGTTGCTACCGGACTTAATGATATTTTTAATATTATGATTACCGATAGTACCGAAAGAGCGCATCTTTGTCAGGCTTTTGTTAATAACGCATTATTTTATGATGATGAATCAGGTTATTTTTTTATTGAAACCCTTGATGATGCATGGGTGGTTGCCCACGTAAATCCGGATTTAATCGGTACTTGTCGAATTAATATTCAGGATATTTATGGAAAATATTTTATTCAGGAACTTGTAGCCACAGTAAAATATATCGGTTACGGATTTGTGGAATATTTTCGCAGTAATCCGACAAACGGTGAAACCGAACGCAAATTAAGTTTTGTAACAGGAATACCTTCGGCAGATTTTTTTATCGGAACAGGGTTTTATGGAGACCCGCCTGAAAAATATTATGAAAAACTTGAGGCCAATAAAACAATTACTGAAACAATGGTAAAAACAATGGCAAAAGGTATAGGTGGCATTTTTGAGAATTATTATTCCGATTCGCTTCAACGAGTTGAGTTTTGCAGGAGTTTCATAAAACACATAAGATTTTTTGATAACCAAAGTGGATATTTTTTTATTTGTGATTTCGATATATATAATATAGCTCATGGTGCTCAGCCCGAATATCAGGGACAAAACCTTTACGATCTTCAGGATTCACACGGGAATTTTATTATCAGAGATATGGCTGAAATAGCAAATAATAACAATAGCGGTTTTTATGAATATTATTGGGATAACCCGTCAACTGGTAATGAAGAAAAAAAGCAATCTTTTGTAATGAAAATACCCGGAATTGATTATTTTATCGGAAGCGGGGTTTATTTGGGTAATTAGGAGTTTTTAATTTAGGATTTAAGAATTGAGATTTAGGATTTAATTTTGACAAACAAGAAGATGATAATACTATAAAATTATGCAAAACGCATTTCCCTCCTATGTTTAGGAGTGGAGTTTAAAAATGTAAACAACTGAAAACATACTAATTACAAAACAATAAACGAATGAAAAAGAAAAGCACATTTAAAATTTCAACTCTTATATCACTTTTTTTAATAATAGCTGTTTTTATGCAAAGCTGCGAAGAAAATGAGATAATTGTAATTAATGGATTGATAACCCGGCAAGAATTGAATAAACGTATAGTTATGACAACTACTACCAATACGGCAACAGGTATTAATGCAGTCTTTAAAGAAATGATAACAGATAGTGCAGAAAGAGCAGAATTTTGTCAGGCATATATCGAAAATGCAAAGTTTTTTGATGATAATTCAGGCTACTTTTTTATTGAAACTCTTGATGCCTGGATGGTTGCTCATGCTGTAAAACCTGAATTGATTGGAACTAACAGAATGAACACCCAAGATGAAAATGGTAAGTTTTATGTTCAGGATATGGTCAATCTTGTCGAATATACCGGTTATGGATTTGTTGATTATTATTTCTTAAATCCAACAACAAATACGGTCAGCTATAAACTGGCTTTTGTAAAAAGTATTACAAATGCCGACTGGTGGATAGGCTCCGGTTTTTATGGAATTTCAAACCCTGTTTTTTATGAACAACAATGCGTTAATGAAAACATTGTGAAAGCAACTGTAAAAACAACTGCAGAAGGTATTGGCGGTGTTAATGACGAAATTTTTTCAGATTCATTACAGTTGGTTGACTTTTGCAGGGAATTTATCAAACATATAAGATTTTTTGATAATCAGAGCGGGTATTTTTTTATTTATGATTTTGATGCAAATAATGTAGCACACGCTACACAACCCGATCTTCAAGGACAAAACCTTTACGATTATCAGGATTCGCACGGGAATTATGTTATCAGAGATATGATTGAAATTACAAAAAATAACGACAGTGGATTTTACAATTATTTTTGGAATAACCCAACAACGGGCAATGAAGAAGCCAAACTGGCTTTCGTGAAAAAAATTCCGGGAATTGATTATTTTATCGGAAGCGGGGTTTATTTGGGAAATTAGCGGTTTTTAATTTAGGAATTTTAATTATAGGACATATTTATTTCCAACAATTAATCAACTAACTTTCTATTAATATTTTCTCATAATTTAGTAATATTGCAAAGTTTTAAAATCAAAAAGAGATTATTATTATGAAAAGAATTATTTCAACATTTGTGTTAATATTTTTATTTACAACTGCTTCAATTTTTGCGCAGACAGAAAAAGAAACTGTCTTTATCATTCATACTGATTTTGGAGATATTACTTTAAAACTGTATAACGAAACTCCAAAGCATCGTGATAATTTTATCAAATTAATAAAAAGCGGATGGTATAATGGTTCGGAATTTCACAGAGTAATTAATAATTTTATGATTCAGGGAGGTGAAAGTGCAAGGGGTGTATCAGATCCTGATTACAAGATCGATGCAGAGTTTCTTCCGGAATTATATCATAAAAAAGGTGCTCTTGCTGCTGCAAGAGAAGGAGATATGGCAAATCCTGAAAAAAAATCATCAGGTTCGCAATTTTATATTGTTCAGGGAAGAAAATTTAATGATCAAATGCTTAATATGTTGGAACAAAAAATTAATATCAAGTTTACTGAAAAACAGCGTGAAGTTTATAAAACAATAGGAGGTACCCCTCATCTTGATGGTACTTATACTGTTTTTGGTGAGGTAATCTCCGGATTGGATATTGTTGAAAAAATTGCTGCTGTTAAAACAAATAAAGATGTAGGCAATAGACCAATTGAACCGGTTACAATGACCATGGAAATTTTAGAGTAATATTTTTTAGATTGAAAACAATTATCAACAGATGAAAGAAAAAATACAAAATATCCTTAACGAAATAAACGAATTTAAAGCCGAAAACACTGAAACTCTAGAAAATTTCAGGATAAAATTTCTTGGGAAAAAGGGACAAATTCAGGAATTGTTTGCAGAATTTAAAATTATTCCTAAAGAACAAAGAAAGGAAGTGGGAATGTTGTTGAATGAATTAAAAAATAAAGCTAAGGAAAAACTTTTTTCTGAACAGAAAACATTTCAGGCAGGTGCCAAAATTGAAAAAAGCAATAAAGATCTTTCCATGCCTGTTGATTATATTCAACTTGGTGCAAGGCATCCTTTGTCAATTATCAGAAATGAGATTAACGATATTTTTTCAAGAATTGGATTTACAGTAAATGAAGGTCCGGAAATAGAAGATGATTTTCACAATTTTACCGCACTAAATTTTCCTGAAGAACATCCGGCAAGAGATATGCAGGATACTTTTTTTATTGAGAAAGACCCTGATATCGCCCTAAGAACACATACTTCTTCGGTTCAGGTAAGAGCTATGGAAAACTCACAACCACCAATTAGAGAGATTTATCCCGGAAGAGTTTTTCGTAACGAAGCTATTTCGGCACGTGCTCATTGTATTTTTCATCAGGTTGAAGGCTTGTATGTTGATAAAGATGTGTCGTTTGCAGATCTGAAACAAACTTTATTTTATTTTGCAAAAGAGATGTTTGGCGAAGAAACAAAAATTCGTTTCCGTCCATCATATTTTCCTTTTACCGAACCTTCTGCCGAAATGGATATTTCATGTAATATTTGTGGCGGAAAAGGTTGTAATATTTGTAAATATACCGGTTTTGTTGAGATACTTGGATGCGGAATGGTTGACCCCAACGTTCTGGAAAATTGTGGAATTGACAGTAAAGAATACACAGGTTTTGCATTTGGTATGGGAATAGAAAGAATAACTATGCTGAAATATCAGATCAACGATTTGCGCCTATTCTTTGAAAACGATAGCAGATTTTTGAAGCAATTTAAGGATGCGTTGTAAAATTAGATGTTGTAAGATTTTTTTGATATTATACCAATTGTATTTTAAAATGCGCTGAAAGTGCATTTTGAAATTTACAA
>JAIORY010000290.1 GCA_021107915.1 Bacteroidales bacterium
TTACTTAAATTAACATGAAACTCACCCGATGATTAATTAATCATCGGGTGAGTGAATGTTTTTTTGAAAGCTTAACTTACGCTATTTCAAAAGCATCATTCGTTTTGTTTTAGAAAAATATTTTCCTGTTCTCAATTGATAAGCAACAAAATTATATCCCGTTACCATTTATACAAATGCGATTTCCCTGTAAGTTGTCCTAAGCGCAGTTCAGTGATTTGTTGTTTGTTTGCCCTGCGCTCTGCAACTCCTTTTTGCAAACGTTCCAATTCATTTTGAATGCGTTTGATTTCTTCTTCTTTTTCAAGTTCCTTTAAATCGAATAATCTGTCCAGAATTGTCCGTAGTTCCTGCTTGAGGTTTTTTTGCTCTTTATCGGATTCACTCTCCCTATACTGCAGGGCAAGTTGATGGCTTTGTGCTTCAAGTTTGCGCAGTTCAATAGCTTGCTTATAACGATCGAGGTCTTCTTTTTTAAGTCTTTCCAAAAAATGCATATCTCGATACATCTCTTGAATGCGTTCAATATATACTGCAGGGGCGTTAAGCTTAAGCCTGTTCAATTGTTCGGCAATATCAGGATCAATTGCTGTAAAAAATTCAATTACCTTATTTTGTTCTTCTTCGGATAATATGAACGGCGGTTTGTGCAATAAAGGAACTTGTTTAATTCCTTGCGGATTTCCAATATTCCTCTGTCCTTGCTGTTTCTTGTCAAATCTCTCTTGTGCGTTAAGTGAGCCTGTAAAGAAAATCAATAAAAAAACTAATGTTGTTGTTTTGCATTTAAAATGTTTCATTTTTTAATCCTCCAATTTTGTTTTTAATTTAATGATTCTATATATTTGATGTTTTCATCTAATTTAAGTATAGCTTCAATAGTGTTTTGTGTTGCTTCGAATTCGCTGCGACTGCCATAATAATTTTCATTATTAGCGGAAATATAATCAATGCGTTCCTGCAATTCGATTAATTCATAAAGTCCTTTATCGTCCCATTGCAAGCAGCTTATTTGTTCGGGCTGATTTCTATTCAGGGTAAATAAAATAGAAACAAAAATGATTATTGTTGCGGCAACAGCCGTCGCATATTTCCAATAATTTCTCCATTGATTTGGCACGAATACATCTATGTTAAAATCAGGCACGGGTTCAGTTTTAATTGAGGCGTGCAAGAATTTATCCATTTGCCCTAACTGTTTTAGCTCCGCATTACATTCCTTGCAATTTTCAATATGTATTTCTATTTCTGTCCTTTCGGCAGGGGAAAGTTCGTTTTTTAAATAGAGCATCAATTTTGCCCTGACTTTATTGCAATCCATTTTAATCATTTTATAAAACTATTTTTTTCATAACCTATATTTGTGTTATCAGGTCGCGTTTAATTTTTATTAAAGCATAACGCGCCCGGGAAGAAACTGTATTGATCGAGCAATCTAAAATTGAAGCGATTTCCCTAAAAGTCATATCCATTATATAATGTAAATGAATGACTTCCCGTTGCGGTTCAGATAGCTTTCGGATTGTTTTGCCAAGCAACTCCGAAAATTCCTTATCTATAAATTCTTTTTCAATATCTACATCTGAAGCAAATTCTTCTTCTATAAAAACATCATCTTGATCTGTAGTGAATTCATTTTTATATCTAAAAAGCTTTTTAAATCGATTTTTTTTACGCCAATAATCGCGTATGCTGTTGATTGCCATCGTTGTCAGCCATGCTTTTAGATTCTCGCCATGTTGAAATTTGTCAAGATTTTTATAGAACTTGATTGATATATCCTGAAACAGATCAGCCGCAACGGCACTGTCATCTGTTTGATATAATACAAGCGTATATATCCTTTCCTTATAGCGTTTGTACAAAATCTCGAAAGCCGTTTCATCTCCAGATAGAAAATTCGCAACTAAGGTTTGGTCGGTTTTTTTAGTTTCAACTATTTCCAATATTATTTATTCATTACCGATTAAAAATTTACCCTTTACATATATTAACGTCCGAAAACTAAATTTTGTGTAAAAATTAGTTTATCATAAATTGAGTAGTTACAAACTAATTGTGTCTGTCCATAAAGTCAGCAAATATTTATTTTAACTTTTGCACTTTATAAAGACACTAATAACACACGAAATTGGTAATACCCTTATTGAAGTATGATTTTTTTTCTATTGATTGAGCTGTTTATTTGTAATTGACAGATATAAATTTCCGAATCAATATTTTTACCCGAATTATTTGTCCCATTCCAAACAACGGAATGATTTCCTGCTTGTTGATTTTCATTCACTAAAGTTTGTACTTCCTGTCCAAGCATATTATAAATCTTTAAAATCACTTTGCCTGATGTCGGTAACTTGTAATCAATCACAGTTGACTGGCTAAATGGGTTTGGATAAATATTAACAGAGAATAAATTGCCGGGTAATTTATCAATACTTGCCGGAAATAATTCTCCGTAGTACATAACTGAAAATGGAGAAGCATCGCCCTCTGTCCAAATTACGGAAGTTGAATTGCTGATTTTATTCGGACCATTTGGATATTGTGAATCATTATTTTCGGTATTGCTGATATTTGTGATATCAGACCAGATTTCAAGATTTGCATCATATTTTTTATTAGCAATATCATAATGAATTCCGTTAAATTTTTCTTCCCAGAAAACATATAAATTTCCATAATTATCAATCGAGATTGTAGGGCGTGCGGATGCTTCGGCGGTATTACTGATATTTGTAAAATCCTCATCCCAAATACCGTCTGTACATTTTTTATAAAAGATTTCCCTGTTGCCGGTTTGTGAATCTTTCCAAACAAGATGTATATTTCCGTCAATATCAGTAATAGCACAAGGGTCCATTGTTGCATAACTTCCGTTTCCTGTGGTATTGCTGATGTTTGTATAATCTGCATCCCAACCTGAGCCTACTGTATATTTTCTTAGAAGTACCATTTTATCATTATTGATATCTTCGCCGGAATCTTTCCAGAAAGCATAGATATTATCATCATTATCAATTGTAAGTGTCGGGTATTCAGAAGCTCCATAAGTATTACTGATATTTAACGGTGTTTCCCAAACTGTTCCGTTATATTTATTGTACCATATTTCGGAATTTGGAATTGAACTATAACCTGCTCTTTGCCATACACAATGCAAATTATTTTCAGAATCAACAGCTATTACCGGACGCGAAACCGGACTTATCATATTGGCATCGTGATAAACGTAATCAAACTCGCTCCATATTCCCTGCTCATAAGTTCTGTGAACAATATCATAAGCATTTGTTCCTCCAAACTTATAAACAAGATGTATAATGTTATTGCCGTTGATTGCGATTGAAGGATTACGCCCGCTTTCATCAACAAGAACGGAATCTGTCCAGGTTGTTCCGTTATCATCAGAAAATGAATAATAAATACCGTTGTTGTAATATACAACATGCAAATATCCATTGCTGTCTTCAACAATTAGTCTTGCATTATTTCTTTCAGTTGCAGTAGATTGTACGCTTTCTCCAATAATATTTTGTGCATTTATTAAATTTGAGAATAAAATAATAAGCGTAAAAAATAAATATTTCATAATTAGTTTTTAATATGTTTTGCTGAAAAAGCCTTATATAAAACCGGAACAATAATCAGCGTAAGCATTGTTGAAACCAGCAATCCACCAATAATTGTCCAGCCCATTGGTGCCCACATTGTGCCTCCACGTAAAGTTAATGGTAATAATCCGCCGATTGTTGTCAGAGTTGTAAGTATGATTGGGGTAAAACGGGTTTCGCCTGCAATTTTTAATGCTTCGATTATTGATTTGCCGTTGTCCCGGAGTTTGTTTGTATAGTCAACCAATATAATTGAATTATTTATCACAATTCCTATTAAGCTTAGCAAACCAATTAATGCCGCAAACGAGAAAGTATAGCCTGTAATAAACAATGCCCATATCGAGCCGATTAAAGCAAGGGGAATTGCAGTAAAAATAATCAATGGTTGAATGAAAGATTTGAACTGCAAAACAAGTACTGCAAATATTGAAATCAAAGCAATGAGCATTGCTATTTTCATTCCGCCAAATGCTTCGCTACGGCTTTCTAATTCTCCGGCAATTCTGTATGAGTAACCGTTTGGGAAAGGATATTCTTTTAGTTTTTGAATTATCGGGTTCATTATTTCATCAAGGTTTGCTCCTTTTTCAAGGTCAGCGGTAATTAATGCTGTTCTACTCAAATTGTAGCGTGTTATCAAACTTGGTGCTTTTTTTAACTCAATAGATGCAAGTTGCCTTAACGGGATTAATTTGCCTGACATTGATTTTA
>JAIORY010000411.1 GCA_021107915.1 Bacteroidales bacterium
TTCTTCATCCTATAAATAGTTGATTTACCAATATCAAGTTTATTTGCAACTTCTAAAACATTATCATTATATTTATCAAGATAATATTTTATTATTTCATTGGTATATCCTTGCAAAGTATTGTCTTCCAAAAGAAAATCGCGAGTTGCACTTGTAGTGCTGAACGAAATATCATTTTCATCTATAGTATCGGAGTTTGTCAGAACCGAAGCAAGTTCCATTATAGCTTTCAATTCCCGTACATTTCCCGGGAAGGGATATTTAATTAATTTTTTCTGTGCTGCCTGCGAAAATGTGAGTTTTTGGATGTTATTTTCTTTACAAAATTCGTTAATAAAAAACTTTGCCAAAACAAGCACATCATTATCACGATCTCTCAAAGGTGGCAGTTGAATAGGCAATCCAAGAATTCTATAATAAAGGTCTTCACGAAAATTTCCATTTTTTACTTCCTCGGCAAGGTTTTTATTTGTTGCAACAATTAGTCTTGAGTTAAATTTTATGGTATCGTTTCCACCAACTCTCGTCAATTCATTTTCTTGTAAAACTCTAAGTAATTTTGTTTGCATATTTACATCCATATCGGCAATCTCATCAAGAAAAATGGTTCCTTTATGAGCTAATTCAAATTTTCCGATTTTTCTGGCAATAGCTCCGGTAAAAGCTCCCTTTTCATGTCCAAACATTTCACTTTCGATAAGTTCCTTAGGTATTGCCGAAACATTAATAGGAATAAATTTAAATTTGTTTCTTGGCGAATTATAGTGGATAGCCTTTGCAACAAGTTCTTTTCCCGTTCCGGTTTCTCCGGTTATCGAAACTGAAATATTGGATTTGGTTGCTTTTTCAATCAGGGTAAATATTTTTTTTATAGCATTGCTATTGCCTTTAATTACTTTATGAAATTCATATTTTTTCCCAATTTCCTGTTTTAAAAAATCTATCTCGTTTTTTAAAGCAAGATTTTCCTTGATTTTATTTATGATATTCCATAAACGGTCCTTAGTTTCATCATCTTTAACAAAATAATCATAAGCACCTTCGCGTAGTAATTGAACTGCCGTTGAAATATTTTCCTGTCCGGAGACTATCACAATCGGTAAATTAGAATTATGTTCTTTGATTTTTTTAACAACATCGTGGCCTGACATATCAGGAAGTCCGAAATCAAGAGAAATTAAATCCGGATTTTTATATAGATTTTTTAGGCATTCTGTACCGGTAGAATATGAAAACACCTCATTATCCGGGTTTAAAGACAGGTGATGCTTAAGCATTTCGCCATAAAGTTCATCATCTTCAACAATAAATATTTTAAAAGGAGTCATAATAAATTGGTTTTAAAAATCAAAAATAATATAAAGTTTTCTATTTCCCAAATTGAGAATGATTTTTTTTGAATTATAATAATTAGAATCATTCCTAAAACAGGAATTTAGTCCTAATATTTTTTCATATTTTTGTATAAATTATCATAAAAACAATTTATGATCGTTTACATTTCATAATAATCTGAAATAAAAGAATGTATAAATCATTAATAAAATTATGCAAAATTGCCGGAAGATCAATCTTGGCAGTTATTATTTTGCTTTTTGCTGTTTTACTTTTTCAATATCTGTTTGCCCCATATTATATTTTTCCTGAAGTTACAACTTTCAAAGGTGAAAAATTTTATAATCCTTATAAAGAAATGAACTCAGAGAATTGGAAAAAAGGAAATTTTCAGGTTCAGTCAAGGGTGTGGTTTGGTATTACAAATGGTTGGAAAAACTCAAATGAATTGATAGACAGTACTTATAGTTTTCTTGATTATGATATTATTTGTACTTCCGATTATATGAAAATCAATAAATACAAGAAAAATAGTACGGCTTATATTCCTGTTTATGAGCATGGTTACGGTATTAAAAAAAATCATCAGGTTTGTATCGGGGCAAAAAAAGTTACTTGGAGAGATTATTCTTTTACTCAAAGTATTCATCACAAACAACATATTATCAATTTATTAAGAGATAAAAATGAGCTTGTAATTATTGCCCATCCAAAATTAAGACACGGTTACTCTCCCGATGATTTTAAATATCTTACAAATTACGATGGTATCGAAGTACTGAATAATTACCGCAAATCCATCGAACATTGGGATGCGGCTCTTTCATCAGGGCATTTTGCAACAATAATCGGGAATGATGATGCACACGACATTACAAATCCCGATGAAGTAGGACAATTTTGTACTTATATAAATACAAACAGCTTGGCTAAAGATAGTGTGATTGATGCCCTGCAACAAGGAAATGCTTTTGCAATTGATATTTATCGTCCGATTGGTGAAAGCTTTGAACGTAAAAAAGAGAAATTAAAAGAAATTGCTTTGCTCCAAAAGTTTGATATTAGAAATGATACTCTTTTTGTTGAAATAGACAAACTTGCAAAGGAATTTATTTTTATCGGTCAGGATGGGAAGCCTGAAAAATCTGTAAAGAAGACAAAAAAAGCATTTTATAAAATTCAGCCTGAAGACACATATATCCGTACAGAAATAAAATTTAAAAACAGAAATACGATTTATCTGAACCCTGTTTTTAGGTATAGTGATGGAAATCCCATTATTTCGCGGAAAGCAGAAATTGATGTCCACAGAACCTTGATATTTCGAATAATTGCTTTGGCAAGTATTATTTTTGTGATAATTAATTTTGTTTTTATTTTCAGAAAAATTAAACGTAAACGTGAAAAATAATGCCCGGAAAAAGAAAAAATATTAAAATTTTGTTCCTGCTAATTTTTTTTTCGACAATAGTCAGGGGTATTATTGCAGCTTTTACCGAGCTTGGAAACGATGAAGTTTATTACATCAATTTCGCACTATATCCTGATTGGAGTTATTTTGATCATCCACCGATGGTGGGTTTTATTATTCAGCTTTTTTCACTCGATCTTCTTTTTCAGGATGAATTTTTTATCCGGCTCGGTTCTATTGTTTTCGGGTCAATTAATACTTATTTGATTTTCCTTATCGGGAAAAAAATAAAAAATGAGACAGCAGGATTATTCGCTGCTTTTCTTTTCACAGCCTCAATTTACTGCTTTATTATTGCCGGAACATTTATTTTGCCCGACACACCACAATTATTATTCTGGCTTTTAAGTTTGTATTTTTTATTGAAATCATTACCCTCAAAACAATATTTAAAATCAGAAAAACTAAATCTTATCCTTGCCGGAATTACAATTGGTTTCGCAATGCTTTCAAAATATACCTCAGTATTTCTATGGCTTGGAGTGGGTTTATACATTTTGTTTTATAATATTAATTGGCTGAAAAAGAAAGAAATTTATATCTCGGCAATTCTATCATTTATAATTTTCCTTCCGGTGATGATCTGGAATTACAATAATGATTTTATCAGTTTTACTTTTCAGGGCGAAAGAGTGGATGTTAGTAACTCATTAATAAGAATGGATTATTTTTTCACCGAACTTGGCGGACAGATATTTTATAATAATCCCGTTAATTTTGTGATTATTCTGATGGCATTATTCGCATTAATTTCCGGCAAAAAATATCTAAGCAAAGAGTACGAAAAAATATTGCTTTTTACAAGCCTGCCTTTGATCATCGTTTTCCTTATATTTTCGTTATTTCGCAGCACATTGCCACATTGGACTGCTCCGGGATATCTCGGATTGATCTTGCTTGCAGCAGCACATCTTGAAAACAAATTTTTATTAAAGAAAAAATTAATTCCAAGCATTATCAAAATTTCAATAACTTTTCTTGGAATAATTGTGATTCTTGGTTTTCTGCAAATTAATTATGGTTTGCTTTATCAATCTCAAGAAGATAATCCTACTAAATTGGGTAAAAATGATGCCTCTCTTGATATGTACGGATGGAATCAATTATGTGAAAAATTCAAAGATAATTATATAAATGATCTTATCGAAAACCGCATGAAGAAAGACGCTGTGATTGTTTCGCATCGCTGGTTTCCTGCTGCCAATCTTGATTATTATGTTGCCCGCCCTCTTAATATAAATTTACTAACTATCGGCAAGCTCGAAAAAATTCACAGATACGCATGGATAAATAATTACAGAGGTGGATTTAAAAAAGGAATGGATGCGTATTTCCTGACTTCCAGCAACGATTTTAAAGACCCTCATAAACTTTATAAAAATTATTTTCAAGAAATTGAAACACCTGATACTATCCAGATCACAAGAAACGGCAAAACCGTGAAAAATGTTTTTGTTTACAGAATGAAGGATTTGAAAAAATTGCCGGAG
>JAIORY010000124.1 GCA_021107915.1 Bacteroidales bacterium
CTATTTAACTCCTATTTTCCAATATTCCCCTTATTTAGTAAAAAATTTCATTATAAAATATCCGAGTTATTAATATTTTAGTAAATTAGACATCTGTTAAATTTTTAAACAATGGAAAATATATTCACAAAATCACTTTATTTATTTGTTATTCTGGCACTTGTATTTTGTTTTGGTTCTTGTGTAAATGAACAACCCAAAGAAACCGTTGTAAAAACAGGGCCTGTGAAAGAAGAAATCATAAAACCGGAAATTTTAAAAAGAATAAAAGAAAAAGGCAAATTAATTGCGACTACTGATTATAACTCAATTAATTATTTTGTTTATCGCGGAACACCCATGGGTTATCAATATGAAATGCTGAAATCTTTTGCCAAGCATCTTGGTGTTAAACTTGAAATAATGGTAAATAGTGATATTGATAGCAGCTTCAAATGCCTTAATCAGGAAAAATGTGATTTGATAGCTCTTGGTTTAACGGTTACAAACGAAAGAATGAAATATGTTGATTTTACGCATCCTCATATACAAACCCGCCAGGTATTAATACAACGAAAACCGGAAAACTGGCGGAAAATGAAAACATGGGATGAAGTAGAAGAAAAGCTTATTAGAAATCCAATTGAGCTTGGCGGTAAAACAATACATATTCAAAAAAATACATCTTTTCTTCCCCGCTTAAGAAGTTTGTCCGAAGAGATTGGGGATTCAATAATAGTTGTTGAAGATCCCGAAAAGGAAGTTGAGCAATTAATTAAAGATGTAGCCGAAGGCAAAATAGAATTTACCATTGCTGATGAACATATTGCGATGGTTAATGAAAAATACTATTCAAATATTGATATTAATACACCGGTAAGTTTTCCGCAAAATGTTGCCTGGGCAGTGAAAAATGGTGCTGACAGTCTTAGAATTGCAATTAACTATTGGCTTGTTGATTATAAAAACTCCATTAATTCAAGATTGGTGTATAACAAATATTTTAAAAATTCGCGTATAGTTAGAATTGCCCAAAGTCAATATCATTCAATTTCGGGTGGAAAAATTTCGCGTTTCGATGATTTGATAAAAGAAGTTAGTAATGGGTACAATATGGACTGGAGATTAATAGCATCTTTAATTTATCAGGAATCAGGATTTCAAACTAAAGCTCGCTCATGGGTTGGTGCATTTGGATTAATGCAGTTAATGCCAAATACTGCACAAATGTTTGGTGTTGATAGTGCTTCGTCACTTAGAGATCAAGTAACAGCCGGAGTGAAATTTATTAAATGGCTTGATAAACAATTGCCTGAGGAAATTATAGAAGAAGAAAGGATAAAATTTATTCTGGCTTCATATAATGTGGGAATTGCCCATGTTTTTGATGCAAGACGATTAGCTGAAAAAAATAACAAAGACCCAAACGTCTGGGCTGATAATGTTGATTATTATTTGTTAAATAAATCAAAACCAAAATTTTATCGTGATGATGTTGTAAGATATGGCTATTGCCGGGGTGAAGAACCGTATAATTTTGTTTACGAAATACTCGAACGTTTTGAGCATTATAAAAATGTAATTGAACTTTAGTGGTTGTTGTTACTAAACAGTTTATCGATCAAATGTAATTTTTTTGTTTTGAACTTGATTTTTTAAATGGTATAGGGGAAATAAAGGTATAGGAGTGTTTTTTTCGTATTTCCCATATTCCCATTATTCCCCAATTTAATAATAATTTTTTTAAGTCCGCCTAAATGCATCATTGCTAAATTTCCTTCAAAAACAGCCCTGCATTATCCTTAACAGTTTTTTCAATAGGAATAAATTTAAAATTTAAATATTTTTCTATTTTTTTTGTTGAATACCGATAATCACTATTAGCTGTTCGTGCTGTTTCTTTTGTGATAAATGGTTTTGATCTTGTGATAAAACTTCTGATTTTTTCTTCTCTCCAGGCAATTGCACTTAAGAATTTTCCTGCGTGTATTGTTGGAGGTTTTTTGTTAAGATATTTTGCAATTAAGTTAAGTAGGTTTTGATACGAGATATTTTCGGAATTCAGAATAAACCTTTCATTTTTAATTTCACTTTCCATTAACTGCACCATTGCTTTTGAAACATCTCTCACATTAACAAAACCATTTACACCTTTAGTATAAAATTTTAATCCTTTCCAAATAGTAGTAAAAAACCTTGAACTCCCTGAATTCCAATTTCCCGGACCTAAAATTATTGATGGGTTAATTATTACGGCATCAAGCCCCTCTTCAATTCCCCGCCAGACTTCACGTTCTCCGCCAAATTTGCTTACCGAATATAGAGAGTTTTTATTTGATGATACCCAATGAGTTTGCTCATCAACAAATCCATCGTGTTCAGCTCTTCCCAAAGCTGCTATTGAGCTTACATAACACAATTTTTTTATTTTTTTGTCAAGAGCAATATTTACAACATTGGCAGAACCATTAACATTTACTTTCGTTAGAAGTTCTTCATTTCCCGGCTCAAACGAAACCATACCGGCGCAATGATATATTTCAGAAACATCTTTCATCGCATCTTCCAATGAAAAAATATCAAGAACATCACCATCAATCCATTCGATTTTTTTAAAAAGCTTTTCAACATCACCAGAATAATACCCAAATACTTTTTTGATATTATCAAGATTGCTGCTTTTTCGTTTTAGTGCCCGCACTTTTTTTCCTGAATTTATAAGATCGAAAAGCAAATGCGATCCAACTAAGCCTGTTCCTCCTGTTACTAAAATCATAATGCAAAATTATGAAAAATGTAACAAATATATTTATTAATAAATTGGAAGGATTTTTTTCATTCTAAATTCTAAATTTATAATTTTAAATTTTAAATTTTTTTCCAATAATTTAGAATGTAAAAATTTGAATGTAAAATGTAAAATTATTCTGAGAATCTGTGGCTGAATTTGTTTTCGGTTATCGATTTTCAGATCATCAAATCAAAAATCAAAATTCTTAAATCTAAAATAATTGGCGAATCTGTGGCCAAATTTATTCATTTTTAAAAATCAATCATCACATTTTTATTCAATAAACCTATCTTTGCATAAAATTATTAAATATGAGTTTTATTGATGAATTGAAATGGCGGGGAATGGTTCATGATATGATGCCCGGAACCGACAAGCAAATTGAAACAGAAATGACTACGGCTTATGTTGGAATTGATCCTACAGCCGACTCATTACATATTGGGCATTTGGTTTCTGTTATGATGTTAAAGCATTTTCAGCTTGCAGGTCATAAACCCTTGGCATTGGTTGGTGGCGCAACAGGCATGATAGGTGATCCTTCAGGAAAATCGGAAGAGAGAAATCTACTTGATGAAAAAACTTTGCGGCATAATGAAAATTGTCTCAAAGCACAGCTCTCAAAATTTCTTGATTTTGAAACTGATGCCAAAAACAAAGCCGAACTGGTAAATAATTATGACTGGATGAAAGAATTCGGTTTTCTGGAATTTATCAGAGATGTGGGAAAACATTTAACCGTTAATTATATGATGGCTAAAGAATCTGTTAAAAAACGTATTAGTGGTGAAGGTGCTGTTGGAATGTCGTTTACGGAATTTACTTATCAGCTTGTGCAGGGATATGATTTTCTTTTTCTTTATAATAATAAAAATTGTAAGCTACAAATGGGCGGTTCCGATCAGTGGGGAAATATTGTTACCGGCACCGAGCTAATTAGAAAAAAAGAAAAGGGCGAAGCATTTGCTCTTACCTGTCCCTTAATTACAAAAGCCGATGGCGGTAAATTCGGGAAAACCGAAACTGGAAATGTTTGGCTTGACCCAAAGAAAACATCACCATATAAATTTTACCAATTTTGGCTAAATGTTTCTGATAAAGATGCTGCCAAATACATCAAAATATTTACCTTATTTACAAAACAGGAAATTGATGACATGATAGCTCAACATGCCGAAGCTCCTCATTTGCGTGTTTTACAAAAAGCACTTGCAAAAGATATTACTATCAGGGTTCACTCGGAAAAAGATTATAATGCTGCTGTTGAAGCTTCTCAAATTTTGTTTGGAAAAGGAACTACCGAGACACTAAAAAAATTATCCGAAGACATGCTTCTCGCAGTTTTTGAAGGTGTTCCACAAAGCGAAATAAAATTGGATGATGTTAAAAATGGTATTGAAATAGTTGATTTCCTTGCCGGTGAAACCAATATTTTTAAATCGAAAGGCGAGGCACGCCGAATGTTAAAAGATAATGG
>JAIORY010000319.1 GCA_021107915.1 Bacteroidales bacterium
CCGATACATAATCAAAGTGCTTTAAGAAGTGAAACAAACTTAAAGCGCATTTTGATTAGTAATCGGTATTATTTGTAGTATTTAAAGGGAATATTTAAAACAGCACTTTTAAGAATCTCATTAGTTGTTTTATGAAACTTTTCGATATCCTGAATATATTTTAAGGTGTTGAAAATTTCATCCCCATCAACAAACATTCGTTTAAAATATACCCAATACTCTTTCATTTTATTTAAAAGATGTACATCGGCAGTCATTGTTTTTTTAATTTCTTCAAATAGTTCGTTTATAAAATTTGAAAAAATTTCAAGTTTAATTTCTTTTGAATAATCTTCTTTTTGTAGAATTTCGTTTGGTAAAAATAAATTAGAAAGTAATCCGCGTCCCAGCATCCAGTCATTTATTGAAGGAAATTGATTTTTTATTTTGTTATAAAAATCATAATCAATAATATCGCCACTAAAAATTATTTTATGTTTGGAAACTTTTATGCAAGTTGAAAAAGTTTCCAAATCAAGCTCACCTTCATACATTTGTTTTCCAATTCGCGGATGAATATTTAAAAATTCGAGAGGAAAATCATTTAATACGGGTATTACATTTAATAATTCTTTATTATTCAAATAACCTAATCTGGTTTTTATCGAAAGTTTATTTGGAATATTTGGAAGCACTTCATTTAAAGTTTCTTCAATTAATTTGGGATGAGAAAGCATTCCCGAACCACGCTTTTTTCGGGCAATTGCAGGAACAGGGCAGCCAAGATTCCAGTTTATTGATTCATAACCCAACTTGTATAAATCATTTGCCATAATTATAAACTGTTCAGGCCGGTAACCAAGAATTTGTGGAATTACCATCATGCCGGAATTATTTTCAGGCAAAACATCTTTTAAATGTGTTAGCTTTATTCTTTTCCCATCAACAAGCGAAACAAAAGGACTTACAGCTATATCAATGCCATCAAAAAAACGACTATAAACATTTCTAAAAATGTAATTGGTATATCCCTGTAAAGGTGCAAGATAAAGCATTTGCTACAATTTATAATTTGCAAAGATAAGTTTAATGCTATTTACAATTTGGGTTTTAAAACATTTTTTACTGAAGTAAACGAAGAAGGCAAAAGAACAATATCTTGTTTTCATCGTTGGGAAACTTCAAAATACACGTTTTATAAAACTTTAAAAATGTGATAAATAGCAAGCTTCTTATTGATAAAAACAAGAAAAACAATCTGAACTAATAAAAAATAACACTCTAAGTTTGTAAGAAAATTCATAATTGTTATTTTTTTTCTTATTTTTGTACTTGATAATAAAACGAATTCACTTACCAGAAAAAAATATTAATATTATGGATGAAAAAATGAACAACATTGTACTTGTCCCTACAGACTTTACTGCTGTTGGAGATAATGCTGTCAACCAAGCAGCTGAAGCTGCAAAATACCTGAAATACAAAGTTGTAATATTACATGTTATTGATAAAAGTACCAAATCACAACTAAAAAAGGAAAATCTGACGGAAGATTCAATACACGAAAAGCTTAATTTCATTACTAAAAAAGTAAAAAATGACTATGGCATTGAAGCTGAGAGTATTGCCCGCAAAGGCAGTATTTTTACAACAATCAGTGATATTGCAAAAGAAATAGGCGCTAATCTTCTATATTTAGGTACACATGGTAAAACCGGAATGCAGCATATAGTTGGTAGTTTTGCTCTAAAAGTTGTTACAAGTTCGCCGGCTCCTGTTATTGTTGTGCAAAAAAGATCGTTTAAAGATGGTTACCATCGTATCGTTTTACCTGTTACCAGCGGTGCAGGCCCGTTGGAAAAAACAAAATGGGCTGCTCATATTGCAAAACAGTTTAACTCGGAAATTCTTATTTATCAAATGAGCGACAAGAATGTTGATAAAGCCGTAAAACAAATTGCAGAGTTTTTTGTCAAAAATGAGGTTAGTTATACAATTGAGGTCGCACCGAAAAGCAGCAATTTTGAAAAACAGGTGATTGATTATGCTACATCCAATAATGCAGATTTAATTATGATTATGACTGATCCCGATCAAAGCTTTAAGAAATTTATCCTTGGATCGTGGGACAAGCAACTGATTTTTAATGCTTCCCAAATACCTGTAATGTGTGTTAACCCAAGAAAATTGGAATGGAGAAAAATAGTATCATATTAATATTTTAATTTTCAATTGAAAAAAAATTAAGAGCCGGATATTTTCCGGCTTTTTATTATAAAAATTGGATGAAAAGAAAAATACTATTATTTACAATCATAATCTTTTTCCTTGGAGGAAAAACAAACGCTCAGATTTACCAGGGTTTTCCAACTATTGGTGGTTATTGGAAAGTTGAATATGGAAATATTAGTTGTGTTGACATTCATGGAGTAAGTGATGTTTGTTCGGAATATCAATATGTTGTTACGGGTGATACTTTAATTAATGCTGAATTATATCGAAAAATTAATTTATCAGGTCATGACAGAAATCCAATTGATGAAACTTGGACATACTGGAATTCCGGTTACCATGCTTGTTATAGAAATGACCTGATTAATAAAAAAGTGTATTTCATCCCAAAGGATTCACTATATGAGATACTTCTTTATGACTTTAATTTAAGTCTTAATGATACTCTGCCTGACACTTACATTTATAATAAAGATGAAAATTATATTGTAACAATTGACCAAATTGATTCAATTCAATTACCGGATATTTATTTGAAAAGATATCATCTCAGCGAAAATGCTGGCTTCGGCGGGAAATACCTGATCGAAGGAATAGGAAGTACTTTCGGATTATTTTCTCCTATCGAGCTATTTTTTGAGCAGCACTATGACCTTCTCTGTTTTAAGAATTATCAAGAAAATCTTTACTATTTTAAGAATGATTCAACAGATTGTGATTTAATAACAAATATTAGTAAAGTTTCTCAGGAAATAGACAGAATCAAAATTTATCCTAATCCTGTAAATGATTATTTGATAATTGATAATTCATTATTTGGCGAGAATCTTTTTGTGGAGATATTTAATAATACCGGGCAAAGAATAAAAACTATTAATAATGTTAAGAGTAGATTGAGTCTCAATTTGTCGAATCTCAAAAGTGGATTATTTTTAGTGAGAATTAGTTCTGATAGTGTTCAAATAAAGACAAGGAAAATAGTAAAAGAATAAAAAGTTGACAGCAAAATTTTAAAATATAGAGTTATGACAAGAAACCTTTTTGAATTCATCCAAGTGAAAAGACAAAAGAATGGACGAGTTAAAATCACTCATGATATTTCAAATAAACATAATATTTATAAATTTTTAAAGAAACTTGGTTTTTGTATATCCCGAATAAATAGAAAAAGGATTTACTATCAAAGAATTGATAATAAGATTCGAATTGTTTCTATTTTTGACATAGAAGATGCTTTTGTAAAGTATTTAAAAACAACTGATTTTACAGATATGCCATCCGATATTTCCCGAGATGAATTACTTGATTGGTTTTATGAAAAACAACCAATTAAGCGGAGCGATGATTTGCTAATACATTATCTTGTCGATAGTTTGACTTTAGAAGAAGAGCATCAACTGAGACTAGAGATAGATGTTGAATGCAAAAAAAAGTTTGAAATTACACAATTACAAGAAATGTTCAAGACTTGGAATTTCAACAAGACAGTAGATAAGATTGGGTCTTTTTGTTCTGGAAATGATTTATACTATAAAAATATTGGTGAAAATAAATATTTAGTTTTTAATCAATATAATCCTAAAAAGTTAATGCAAAGTGGTTTTGATTCATGGATAGCCACATTTACATCAGAGAAAAATATTGGAAATAAAAGACCGATTAACATTGAACAAATTAAACTTAGTTTTCATTTAGATAAAGATTTTGAACTGATAAAAGATTTTGTTGAATAAACAGTTCACACCAATCTCAAACTATCAATTGAAAATAAAGAAATTAATAAACCACAGTAAACGTTCCCTTCTTAATCTGATTATCTCCATTTTCATCACTAAAAGTGATAAGATAAACATAAACCCCGAATTGTACGAAGTTGTTGTTTACTCTTCCGTCCCAGCCTTGTTGGGGTTCTTTGGTTTCAAATAACTTTTGTCCCCTGCGATTATAGATTTGAAAAAGATAATTTGAGTTTTCTGAAAATGTGGTTATGGGAGTAAATTTATTGTTCAATCCTTTTGGTGCAAAAGCATTTG
>JAIORY010000352.1 GCA_021107915.1 Bacteroidales bacterium
ACTTTATTTATAATGTCGCTTGAGATTTTTGCCAGAAATTTGTATGGTAATTGCGACCAGTCGGCAGTCATACCATCGGTTGAGCCAACAGCCCTCAAAGCAACAACATTTTCATAAGTTCTTTCGTCACCCATCACACCTACAGATTGAACGGGTAAAAGTATCGCACCAGCCTGCCAGATTTTATGATAAAGATCGTTTTCTTTTAATCCTTCAATATAAATATGATCGACATCCTGCAAAATTCTAACTTTTTCATTTGTTATTTCTCCGAGTATTCTAATACCCAGTCCCGGTCCCGGAAACGGATGTCTGTTAATAATATCAGGAGACATTCCGAGTGCATTTCCAATTTTCCGAACTTCATCTTTAAAAAGAGAATTTAAAGGTTCAACAATTTTAAGTTTCATAAAATCGGGCAAACCGCCAACATTATGATGAGATTTTATGGTAGCAGAAGGACCTTTAACCGAAATAGATTCAATAACATCGGGGTAAATTGTACCCTGTGCCAGCCATTTTACATCTTTTATTTTATGAGCTTCGTCATCAAAAACTTCGATAAAAGCATTCCCGATTATCTTACGTTTTTTCTCAGGGTCGCTAACTCCTTTCAAGCGATTAATAAAAAGGTCTTTTGCATCCACACCTTTAATATTTAGTCCCATGTGTTGATATTGATCGAGAACCGATTCATATTCATATTTCCGCAAAAGTCCGTTATCAACAAATATGCAATGCAGATTTTCACCAATTGCTTTGTGCAAAAGGACTGCCGCAACAGAAGAATCAACACCACCCGAAAGTCCGAGTACGACTTTATCATTTCCAAGTTTTTGTTTTAAACCGGAAATTGTAGTCTCAACAAAAGAGGAAGGAGTCCATGAACCGGCACATCCGCAAATATCAGAAACAAAATTTCTTAACAAAATCTTGCCTTCTGTTGTATGATAAACTTCAGGATGAAACTGAATACCATAAGTTTTTTCATTTTTGATGTGGTAAGCTGCAAATCGCACATCTGAAGTTTCTGCAATAACCTCATAGTCATCGGGTGCATTTAAAATTGTATCGCCATGCGACATCCATACCTGCGTGCCTTCACTCAATCCTTTGGTCAATTCGTTTTCCGAATTTATTTTTGAAAGATTCGCCCTGCCATATTCACGAATTTCCGATGGTAGCACTTCACCACCGTTTTGTTGCACTATGTATTGTGCGCCATAGCATACTCCAAGTACGGGATACTTTTTTCTTATTTTTGAAAGATCAATTTGAGGAGCATCTTTATCGCTCACCGAAAAAGGACTACCTGATAATATTATGCCTTTAATATTTTCGGTTATTTCCGGTATTTTATTATAGGGATGTATTTCGCAATAAACGTTTAATTCCCTCACTCTACGTGCGATAAGCTGAGTATATTGAGAGCCGAAATCTAAAATTAAAATTGTTTCTTCCATTTTGCAAAGATATTGAATTTTGGTAATAAAAATGATTTTGATTTTAAAGAAGATAAGATGGAAAAAAACACTCATCTTGAAATAACAAGTTTAAAATTCCAAATAACAAATCCTTCCGGTCCTACCTAATCTGATTAATTCCTAAATATTCTTAATTATCTTTATATTAGCCGCTAATGCGCGAATGATTAATAAAAGGAAATATCATAATTTATTTAATATTAGCGAATTCGCGGCTTTTATGAATAATTGAAGCTAAGTATTGGAAGGTTGCTTTCCCATATTTCCCATATTTCCATTATTTCCATTATTTCCCATATTTCCATCATTCCATCATTCCATCATTCCATCATTCCATTATTCCATTATTCCATTATTCCATCAACCGTAGGGAGTCCGTACGGATATTCCATCATTCCTCAATTCAATAAAACCAACATAATCCAATTTGTTCAAAAACTTTCATAACTTTACAACGACAAAATCACAAACATCATGGCAACAAAAAAAAGCAAAAATAACACCTACAAATTCCTATTTTTCCTAACATTAATAATCCTGATATCGTTTGTTATTACGGTTTATATAAAGTGTCCCGAAGCTTTTAATTTTTCTAAAGGAAATGACTCAAAAACTATTTCATCCGAATTAACAAAAAATACTTGGGTTAGTAATATTGATGGAGCAATGCTAAATTTTAAAGCGGAAAATACTTTTGAAATAGATATTCCTTCTGTTGAATCTTCTGCTAAAATAGCCGGAAAATACATAATTGAAGAAGATAATATTTCTTTCACTTTTGATCCTGAATCAGATGTTTGTAATAAAGAACCGGGAAAATACACTTATAAAATAACTGCTGAAAAACTCGAATTCAAAGTCGTTTCTGATAAATGTGAATCAAGAAAATACCAGTGGACTGCCGGTTGGTTTAAGTTATGACCAGTCAGCAGTCAGCAGTCAGCAGTCAACAGTCGGCAGATAGCAGTCGTAGATTAACAATCGACAATTAATAAATCACATTCGCTTTATAAGAGCTTTCATTTCCACAATTATCCGTAACTTTAAGTTCAAAAATATTTTTGCCTTTTTTAATGTGGGAGTCAATAAAATAAGTCAGTTTATCATTTTTAGCATCGTATTCCATCAAAATCCATTTTCCGTTCAAAGTTCCGCGATAGGTATTTATGCCGGATAATTTATCGGTAATCTCAATTACAACAGCTTTATATCCGTGTATTTTTTTATTATTATGAATATTTAATGCTTTAATTTTTGGAGGTATTGTGTCCAACATTATTGCAAATTTTCCAAAACTTCTTAAACGTGTTTCAATAAATCCATCTTTATAAATACCACCAAAAGACGCAGGATCTTCGTCATCTTCAAGCAGAACAATAATAGCATTATCACGATATTTTTCAGGAAGATTATCCGGTTTCAGCCTAAGTTTATATCTTTTATGAACAGGGGTATATTTATTATGAATATGAAAAACACGGGAAATACAATTTTCTTCAGCTTCAGAATTTTTATATTGAAAATTAAAAGAGCTATAAAAAGAATTTTTCGGGAAAACCGCAATAATATTTTCATCCTCAAACATATTCTCTACATCAAAAATAAATTCAGGTAAAGAGTCGGTTTTTGTACTTACAGTATCATTAATTTTATAATGCGGAAGACTTTTTACAGTAAAATTCAATTTTGAGAAATTATCATAAGCATCCTTCACAACATAAGAAATTTTATGATAAGATGAATCCGTAAAACTTATCACACCAAAATTCAGGACACTGTCGTAAATACTGAGTTTATTATTTGGTTCAACAAAACTTTTTTGTATCCGGCATCTGTTCTTCTTAAATTCAGCATAATCTATCAAGCTGTTAATATATCTTGATTCGCTGAAAGAAAATCCATCAGCACTATGGGAATAATACAAAACCGAATCAACATAAAGAGCTACGGAATAAACCCCGTTTCTGTTTGCGGCATCATTGTGCAAATCATAGGTTTCAATACCAAAAGTAATATCACCACTCAATTCGATTGTGTCATTTCCGGGCAGTCGATGCTCTTCTCCCCATCCCTTAATTTTAATCTTTAAATGCTCAGTTGAATTATTTACCAAAGAATTACTTTTCATCGGATAAACCATTATTGTTTTTATTTTCGGACGGTAATAATCATCTATTCGAATTCCGAAAAGTAAGGGATTTACAGGACGTTCAGACTTTTCTTCCCTGATTTCAAAATGCAAATGAGGTCCTTCCGAGCCTCCCGAATTTCCTGAAAAAGCAATAATATCACCTTTTTTTAGTATTATTTTATCCTTGTCGGGAAAGATATTTACCACATATTCTTCACGTTCGTATTGCTTTTCCAGAACAAGCTTCTGGATATTTTTATTAAATTTGCTAAGGTGGGCATAAACCGAAACATATCCGTTTGGATGAGTAATATAAAGTGCTTTCCCAAAACCAACTGATGAAACTTTTATCCTTGAAACATAACCATCGGCAATAGCGTAAATATTTTCACCTGTCGAACCATTTGTTTTTATATCAATTCCCGAATGAAAATGATCTGTACGAAGTTCGCCAAAAGTACCGGAAAGTCTTATTGGAAAATCAATTGGTGATCTGAAATAATCCTTAGAAACCTCTTTTTGAGAGTATCCGGTGATTATAAATACAAACAGTATTATTAAGGTGGTAAAAAGGGTTTTATTTCTTATCATAAG
>JAIORY010000064.1 GCA_021107915.1 Bacteroidales bacterium
GAGACTCCGAGAGTTGGCAAATCATCAGTGTGGCTTATCCATGTATTACCTGCATCAGTGGTTTTCCATAGTCCACCTGAAGGAGCACCAATATAAATAATATCTTCGTCGGTTGGATGAAAAGCAATGCTGTTTATTCTTCCTAAACCTTGATAACCTTTGTCGGCAAGCGGAATATTGAAAGGACCAATATTTATCCAGTTTCCTGTGAATGACTTGGATTCAGGATGTTTTTCGAGATAATTAAAATATTCGTTCCAATCATGGTCGGCAGGTAAACGATCACCATTAGGTAAAATCCTGAATTGCATCATATATTCCCAGCGTTTAAACGGTTTCCAGCCGCAACCTTTGGTAATTTTTCTGTCTTTCCAGTACTTATTAAAAGCACTGACAGTTTGATAGAAGTTTGCATCTTGATCTTGCATCATCTCAATCCAATATGGATAATCAGCAGTATCCGGTGGATTTACCGGATTATTATTTTGTGAAAATCCAAAAAGAAAGAAAAATGATAATAATGAAAGGAGTAAAATTCTAATCTTTTTCATGATATTTTAAGTTTAATTATTTTTTGTAAAGATACAAAAAAAGCCTGTTCAAATAAATATGAACAGGCTTAATTATTAACTTGTTGAATATTATTTAATCAATATCTTCCTTACTTCTGAAATTTTATCACTTCTGATCTCAACAAAATAAATTCCTTTTGCCTGATCAGAAAGATCAATTTGTTTATCAAAACCATTTTTAATATCAGTAATATTTTCTAATAATATCACCTGTCCTTGTGGGTTCATAATTTTCATTATAATATTTCCAGTCATTTTTTTAACAGAAATATTAAATATCCCTAAAGAAGGATTTGGAAGAATATCAATTTGAAAATTACCATCCGTAAATTCATTAATGCCAACAGTATTTGCTATCAGAATATTATCAAGATACATATTATTTCCAAAATGACAGTAAGATTCAAACATAATCTTAACATTATTAGAACCTATCCAATCGTTAAGATCAATAATATTACAAGTGCTTCCATATCCTTCGCCACACCAGTCTTCACTACTTTCAGGGGCAAAGAAAGCAGTTGTTGTAGGACTTGTTGCAAATATTCCTGTTCCATCAGGACCGTTTGCAAAAATTCGCGTCCAGCTTTCGCCACAATCATCAGAAATATAAACTATCAGCGAATCTTTTTGATAATACCTCTGAGCATACGCATGATCAAATTCGAGATTAAGATCAGTAAAACCAGAGAGATCAAGTGCGGGACTTATCATTCTGTCTCTTTGTCCCATAGCCATGTAGTTAATAATGTTCATCCATGCTGCTTTATCTCCCGGAGATGAGCCTTCAACTGTTGTTATGTCCCATGTTACTGATTCATCAGGATTTTCTATTACCCAACCTTTATCTTCAAGACTTCCTGCTTCAAAATCTTCGGTAAACGGTAATGCTAAACCACCGGAAAAAATATAATCCGTTTTAGTTAAAGTGTTATTTCCAACTGCATTAGAAGTTGTAAGTGTAACGGAATAAACTCCCGGATCAAAAACTACTTTTGGATTTTGTGAATTAGCATTTGTTCCGTCAACAAAAGATACTGTTGCAGGATTAAAGCTCCATTCCCATGTATTTGGACAAAAAAATGTTTGGTCAATAAATTCAACCTCCTGATTGCTGCACGTTACAGAATCGTTTGTTATAAAATCTGTTGATGGTAGCAAGCTTGAACTTACCGTAATATAATCTTCTTTTATCAAGGTGTCAGAACCAACAGAGTTAGCAACTATTAATTGTACATCATAAGTTCCTTCAATGTTATATAAAATGTTGGTTGGGTTTTCTTCGGTAGAAGTTGCAGGTGTTCCTCCTTCAAAAATCCATTCAAATGAATCCGGAGGTCCTTGCGATAAACTTGTAAAATTAATACTGCATTCTATCGGGATAGTTGTCTGATCGGCAATAAAATCAGCAAGAGCCGGATTGAGTTGCAAACTCGATTCCCATAATCCTCTGCCAAAAGTTCCTGCTCTTAATAATTGCGAATCAAATTGAATCTCAAGTTCATTCACGATTACATTTGGCAGCTCATCCATATATGAAGTCCATTCAGTAAGATTATCATCAATATAATAAACACCTACATCCATTCCAACATATAATGGATTTAGATTTCCACTATAAAAAGCTACGCAGTTAGCCGGAATATTAGGAAGATTTAAGGAGTAATTTGTCCATGTTTCGCCGGCATCATCCGAAATATAAACTTTTTCACCATCGGAATAACCGGACAAACTTACTGCTATCATTTCCGGATTTTCCGGATGAATAGCAATATAAGTAATATGTTTATTAGGCAGCCCGTCTGAGATATTTGCCCAGCTACTACCACCATTTGTTGTTTTGTAAATTGTTGAGCTTTTTGAAGTATAAAGATAGTCGCCGTTTGATTCGGCTATTGCGAGAGTGTTCAAATCACCAAGACCAAGGCTGGAAATAGTTGTCCAATTATTCATACCATTTGTAGTTTTTCTTACTTCTGAGTTTCCAACAAACAAAGTTTCATTATCAATTGGATGAATAACAAAAGGTGTAACCCAATTACCTCCACCTGGTTGTGTTATGCCAACATTCCCAAAGTTTCCACCGTTGTTGGATTTATAAAAATGACCCATTTGAGAGGTTCCATAAACAATATCACTGTTGGTATAATCTACAACACATTCCATCCCGTCAGCACCAAGCCATTCGTGCCAGTGGTCGGTTGTGTAAACACTTGTTCCGTTATCTTGCGAGCCACCTAATATTTTGTATGGATCATTTTTTGATGTACCGATTTTGTAAAACTGTCTGATAGAAACACCTTCAGTAAGGTTTGTCCATGTGGAGGCTCCATCAGTTGATTTGCAGATAAGCCCATCACTTCCAACATAAAGAACGCCACCATAAAAAACCATTTCATGAATATCGCAATGAGTATATCCAATTGAATTTCCCCATGTCCAGTCTGTAGTTTTTGTCCATGATTGAGCACCATTTGTTGATTTCCATGTATTGATTTCGCCAAGGTGAACTTCTTCGGCATTTTCGTGAGAAACACAAAATGCCAGATCATACCACGCTTGACTTCCCTGATTTGGTTGAGAAGATCGCAATGTGAAAGAATCACCACTATTTTCGGATCTGTATATTCCCGTGGCGGAAGAGAAAAAATAAACATAGTCAGGGTTATCTTCTGTTACGGCTATTTGTACTCGACTTGCATTTGATACACCTGTGGTTTCCGTAAAATTATTTCCGCCATCAACAGATTTATAAAACCTTTTTGTTACGGCATAAATTGTATTTGGATCACCCGGTTTAAATTCCATATCATCAATATTTCCAGCAAAAATATTTGTCCAACTGCTACCTGCATTAGTAGTTCTGTATATTCCGTTTGTTGTTGCTGCAAATAAAATATCAGGATCATTCGGGTTGATAAGTAATTTTGAAATAGTTCTATTTTGATAGATCGTCCAATCCAGTCCGGTTGTATTCCATGTTTGGCCGGCGTCTGTTGATTTTAAAACTCCAATACTATAATTATCATTATGATCGTTATCACCTGTTCCGATATAAATTATATCAGTATTAGTTGGATGTATAGCAATTGCAGATACTCCTAAAACCGGTTGGTTATCGGTAAGAGTTACCCAATTTGCGCCTTCATCTGTGGTTTTCCATAATCCACCTGATGGTGCGCCGATATAAATAGTTTGTGGATCACCGGGCTTAAGGGCAATAACATTTATTCGTCCAATTCCGGGATTCCAATGACCTGTAACGTTTAATGAAGTACTAGGCCCCAAAGGAGTCCAACTGTTTCGATTTTCCTTATTTTCAGAAGGGTATTCTTTATTAAATTTTGTAATCTCATTCCAAACCTGAGCATGGTTAATGCGTTCACCGGTAGGATAAACACGTTGTTCGGTGAAATATTCCCAACGTTTGTATTGCTTCCATCCGCTTCCTTTTCCTTTAGGGTGAGTCTCAAAATAGTTATTTGCTGTCTCTCGAACATCGTAAAAATTTACGCTCAGGTCTTTCATCATTTCAACCCATTCGGGTGATGAATTTTCGCTTGGTAATGTTGAGGTATTTTGTGCAAGTCCTGCATTTGAATACAGGAATATTGAAATGCATAAAATTAGAATTGA
>JAIORY010000009.1 GCA_021107915.1 Bacteroidales bacterium
GCCGATACATAATCAAAGTGCTTTAAGAAGTGAAACGAACTTAAAGCGCATTTTGATTAGTAATCGGTATTATATGATTTTGCCAAAGCATTAATATTACTGAGACTTGAACTTACTTATCCGTGATAAAAAATCATCATATTCAATTGGTTCTACTTCAAACAGACCTTTTTTCCGGCCAAGCAAAACTTCTTTTACCATGTCCTCCATTGTATCCTGATACAATTTCATATCATCTTTATTTATAGAATGGGGGTCTTTATCAAAAGCAAGTTCAACTTTCCACAGTCTGTCCATCAGTTCATTTCCAATGAGCAAGTGTTTATTATATACAATATGGACAGCCTTTTTTTGCGGATGATAGCCAATATAATAATGATATGTCCTTTTGGGCGCAACTATGGAATCATCGATAAAATAATAATTTTTTTCAAGATTATTCCTTCTGCTGCATCCCAGAGTATAAGCAATTACATCGCTTACCGTGTGGTCTCTACTGCTAATAAGTGTAAACCCTTCCCTTTCCAATGGTTCTCCGGTTCCCTTTATTAAATCTGTAGCAACCTGAGAAATACGATATCCTCCTGCACCGCATAAACATACATGTCCTAAATAACAACTCACATCGTTAAAACTGATTTCCATTGTTTCCTGACCGTAAGGATAACTTCCTGCCAAAATTCCATGATAAAAATGGAAATGTATTGGTGGAACATCATAGATAAAATCGTATTTTTTATTCCATGGTGACTCGTTGTTAATTGTTTGTGAAAACAATGTTTCAGGAATTATTACAAGGGTAAGGAATAATATTCCTGTCATTAAAATTAAAGTAGATTTTTTAGTTTTTTTCATTTAAATTATAATTTAACTTATACTAATACTAATTTCAAGAAAACCAGCAGACCCTAAGTAATTAAAATGATATGCTATCGTAACAGAAGTGCTTTGTGCGTTTGCAATTCCTTTCCATTCGTCAGGCTGACAAAATAAATACCATCAGGCAAAAGATCACCATGCGAATTGTTTCCTTTCCAGATTATTACTTTATTTCCAGGTTGATCAATAACAAGATGCCTATCCATGACCACTCTGCCATAAGTGTTTGAGACACTTAAATAATAATCACCGGATTCGGAAAATTCCATCATAATGGTTGTTTGTTCTATAAATGGATTTGGATATAAAGGATACAGATAGAAATTATCTTTTTTCACAGTAATGTTTTCATCAATATCCTCCGAAATCTCAATATCTTCTATTAAAATTATCTCCTCTGTCTGCACCCAGTTAAAATGTACATATAGCAAGTTCTTCTCCATAATCCATAGGGCAGCCTTAGGAAGTGAGAGATATTCCTCTAATGTTTGCACAACAGGCACTTCTGTTCCCCCATGGGTAACTTTTTCAGGCTGCTTTCCAATACGTTGAATTTCAAAATTGATTTTTCTTGTTTCCGGGCTTCCCTGAAATCCATCACCAGATTTTGTTAAAACAAGTCGTATATCATTATCCATAATATTTCCCTCAAAATTCAACAATTCACAATTAGATAAAGTAAAATGATCAGGGGTTTTACCATCATCATCATAAAGGGTATAAGAAGAAACAGGAACACTATAGTCGGGATAGTATTTAATGATCAATGAATCTGTTGAATAGTCCTTTGTAGTTAACATTTCTTCAACCATCGGAATAAAGCTTCCGGCTTTTATGAAGAGAGGAAGCCATTCTAAGGGAGCCTCAACACTCACCTCTCCATATCCTTCATAAGAATGATTGTTCCAATAATATATCCATTTACCATCAGGCAGGGTGACATCATGGAAATTTATTCCTCCTTCCATTACCGGAGCTACCAATATATTTTCACCCCAGAGGTATTCATGATTTATGTTTAAAAGTTCCGGATTATCGTAATAGAAATTCAATGGGAGCATCAATGGTGTACCGAACACATTATTTCGCCATGCGAGTGTATAATTATAAGGCAACATCCTGTAACGTAATTTGATATAATCCCTGACAATGCTTTTGTATGGTTCAGGATAATAGATGGGTTCGGGTGGCACAGCTTCCTGGCTATGTGCCCTCATGACAGGAGCAAAAGCTCCAAATTCAAGCCATCGGGTATATAGCTCAGGATGAAAATACCCACCGGCAAATCCACCCATATCACAATGCATATAACCTATGCCACTCATACTCATTCCCAGGATAAGCGGAATTTGAACTTCAAAACCTGCAAATGACCTGTTGACATCACCGGACCAGGGAAAGGTTGAATACCGCTGCATCCCTGCATATCCGGAGCGTGGTAAAATAAACACCCTTTCATCAGGAAGTATTTCCTTGTAATTTTTATATAGCATTTCTTCCCAAATAAGGGAATAAATATTATGTACGAACCGCGAATTACCTATTGAGTGATACATATCAGAAGGTTGATCCTGGGGTTCGCCAAGATCACACCAGAATCCCTTTACACCTTCCTGTATTCTATCATAATAATAGTCCCACATCCATTCCCCGACTTCCATCTTTGTAATATCAAGCAATGCTGCCGGCCCGGTCCAGAAATCCTCCATGATATAAGTGCTGCCTGCTGAATCTGTGCACAGATATTTATTATTATCCAGAAAATCGAAATTATCGGATGTCTCAACTACAAAAGGTTCGGAGATGGTGATTAAATTAACACCCAATTCATTGAAATCGTTGATCATGTCCACGGGTGTAGGCCACATAGTGTAATCCCAGTCTAAATTACCCATTGCTGAAATACCCCCAAACCAGTAAAGATCCAGAACCAATCCATCCATTGGAAATCCTTCATCGCGCATATCATTTACAATCTGACGGGCTTCAACTTCATCGCGGTAACCAAAGCGGGACTGAATATATCCCATCGACCAGCGCGGAGGTAAAGGTTGGCGGCCTGTTAATTGAGTATATGATTCAAGAATATCTGCAGAATTATTACCAAAGATTGCGAAATAGGAAAAGCTTCCGAATTCAACATAATAATCCAATACCGAAATGTTGAAATTTCCAATATCAAAATATCCCGGAGTTTGGTTGTCGAAATAAATACCGTAATGCCCGGATGAAGAAAAAAATGGTATGGTTATATTTTTCTCTTTTACAGGACCTATATAATCATAAGTTGATACATTATAAGATTGGAAACTGTATCCTCGCCTGTTAATGGGCAATCCCCTTGAACCGGTCCCATAAATGCTTTCGTTATCCTTTAACCGAAAACTGATTCCTTTATTTTCATATTGCCAGTAAAATCCTTCATGATCTGCAAGTACGGTATCATTTCCCTGCAAATAATATATTCTTATAGGATATTTGGTTATGACAATGTCAACCATCTGAGTGGAAAGTTTAAGGTATTCCTCTTCATCATTTAAAAATGTTACAGGATTTTGAGGAGACAGGACAACGACGTAGGAGGAATCCGAATTGATAATATTATCTGGGTAAACAGCTACGTTGATTATTTCTGAAGTATATGGTTCAATAATTATATTGGCATTTTCTGTTGTAATGTTAAGCTTATTGTTATTGAAAGTGTGCGAAACATATCCGGATACAATTTCCTGATTTAGTGGAACGAAAATATTTGATTCATCACCTAATTTGCCTACTATTGTGCCATTGGTATTTCTGAATAAAAATCCAATCTGTAGTACTTCCTGATCTGGCTGAATACTATAAAATTCTTTAATCGGAATTGTTTTCCTGTAAAGATGATTTCCAAGGGATTCCATAAGAACTTTAGGGTCGGCCGTTCCCCAATTTCCAACAACATTTGTCCAATCGCTGGTATCAGCACCTGTACTCTGGGTATGAACAGTTAATAATCCCGTATGTATATATACGCTGCCGGCATAATTCATCAACGCTCCATTTCCTTTGGATGCATCGTAAATTATCGTTATAGTATCTTCTGTAGTAGGGTGATCGGGAAGATAAGTGATCGCTTGCGACTTGACATTATTTGCTGAAATAATGACAACTGCAAATAGAATTATTATGGTAACCAAGTGATACTTTTTCATAATGATTGCGTTTAAATTAGCAAACCCTATTTAAAAACAGACATCTTTAACTCATCCATAAACTCATCAGTCAACGAAGTGCCTGAAAAGAAAGTTACTCCGTCAGCACCCT
>JAIORY010000302.1 GCA_021107915.1 Bacteroidales bacterium
TAATTTAACCCAAAACTCGAAATCAACTAAACCTTATACTTAAAATTAACCTTTTTCAATTCTTCGTTAGCTTTAACAATTTTGTCTTTCAGTTCTTCTTTATATTTAACTGTTTTCTCAAAAATTTCATTATTGCCGGTAGATAAAATTTGAGCGGCAAGTATTCCGGCATTAAGTGCTCCGTTAATTCCAACAGTCGCAACAGGTATTCCCGGAGGCATTTGAACTATTGCAAGTAATGAATCCATTCCATCGAGAGTAGCTTTTATTGGAACTCCGATAACAGGAATTGGAGTCATGGCGGCGATAACTCCGGGTAAATGAGCAGCCATTCCGGCACCGGCAATTATCACTTTTATGCCTTTGTTGTATGCTCCTTTAGCAAATTCTTCAACTTTTTCGGGAGTTCGATGAGCTGATAAAGCGTTCATCTCAAAAGGAATTTCCATTTCGTTTAAAAATTTTGCTGCTTTTTCCATTACGGGTAAATCCGAAGTGCTACCCATTATTATACTTACTAAAGGTTTCATGTTTCTGTGATTTTAGTTTCTGCAAAAATAAGGTTTTTAGGAAGATTGAATAGTAAATCATAGTAATTGATTGTAATTTGTAGTAATTGTTTTATCCATGAGTCCCCTCCGAAAAGTTATTTTAGCCACAAAGACACCAAGACTCAAAGTATTCACTAAGTTTAAGGTATTGATTGTTTGTTCTTTGTGTAACTTAGTGTTTTGGAGTCTTAGTGGCATTTTTATTTTTTTAACTTTTCGGACTAGTTTCAGTAATTCATGGTAATTTGTAGTAATTGTTTTAATCCATGAAACACTGAAACCATCCAACTCCGGTATCAAAAAATTTCTCATCTTTGCAATCTAAAATATAAATAAACACATGGATACAATTAAAGTTAAAGATAAGGTTTTTGAGATTTCAATAACTGCGAAGGAAATTCAATTAGCAATAATGAAAATGGCTTTGAAGATTGATGATGACCTCAATGGAAAGAATCCATTATTTCTGATTGTGTTAAACGGGGCTTTTGTTTTTGCAGCCGATTTGCTTAGAAATATGAAAATGGATTGTGAAGTTTCTTTTGTAAAACTTTCGTCTTATGTTGGTACTCAATCTACTAATACTGTTCGAGAATTGATAGGACTTGATAAAGCTTTAACCGGAAGAACCGTTGTTATTGTTGAAGATATAATTGACACAGGTATTACAATGGCACACACTCTGCCAAAACTTAAAGACCTTGGAGCCAAAGATGTAAAAATTGCAACTTTGCTTTTTAAACCAGATGCTTTCAAGAAATCATTTAAAATTGATTATATCGGGATGAAAATACCAAATGATTTTATTGTAGGATACGGATTGGATTATGATGGGTTTGGCAGGAATTATGCTGAGATTTATAAGATTGTAGAGTAAAAAATAAATGACTAAAATTTAAAATGCCTAAAATAACAAAAAAAATACTTGCAGTTTTTAGGCTTAATTAGAAAGAAATCATTTTAGTCATTGAAAAAATGATAAAAAAAATGGGAAATTCAAATTTTGTTGATTATGTGAAAATTAACTGCAAGTCGGGGAGGGGAGGAGCCGGATCGACACATTTTCGTAGAGAAAAATTTATCCCTAAAGGTGGCCCTGACGGAGGTGATGGCGGAAGAGGCGGGCATATTATTATGAAAGGAAATACTCAACTATGGACTTTGCTTCATCTAAGATATACAAAACATATTAAAGCAGGAATTGGAGAAAATGGTGGAAAACAAACCAGTACAGGTGCCGATGGAAAAGATTATATTCTGGAAGTGCCGCTTGGAACAACTGCCAAAGATGCTGAAACAGGTGAATCTATTTGTGAAATTACTGAAGATGGCGAAACCAAAATCTTGCTGAAAGGCGGAAGAGGCGGTTTGGGAAACGATCATTTTAAATCTTCAACAAATCAAACTCCAAAATATGCTCAACCCGGAGAACATGGAATTGAAGAATGGATGATTCTTGAACTTAAGCTTTTGGCTGATGTTGGATTAGTTGGATTTCCTAATGCAGGCAAATCTACTTTGTTGTCGGTAGTTTCGGCTGCTAAGCCTCAAATTGCCGATTATCCTTTTACAACACTTCGCCCAAATCTGGGTATCGTTGCTTATCGCGATAACAAATCATTTGTTATTGCTGATATTCCGGGAATAATAGAAGGAGCACATAAAGGAAAAGGTTTGGGATTGCGTTTTTTAAGACATATCGAAAGAAATTCCACTTTGCTTTTTATGGTTCCTGCCGATAGTAATGATATTCGGAAAGAATATAAAGTTTTGTTAAATGAGTTGAAAGAGTATAATCCTGAGCTTCTCGACAAGACAAAAGTGCTTGCAATTACAAAATCCGATTTATTAGATAAAGAATTGATTTCAGAGATAGAAAAAGATTTGCCGGATATTCCATACGTTTTTATCTCATCGGTTGCTCAAACCGGATTGGCTGAATTAAAAGATTTGATTTGGAAGGAACTTAACAAGAAGATATAAAAGTTGATGGATAAATGAATGTATTTTAGATTTTAGATTTTATCTGACTAATCATTAATATACAGGCCAAATTTCTAATTTCTATATCTTAAGTTTTAAATAATGTTAAATATTTGATAATAATTACAAAACAATATGGATAAAATACTTCAGTGGGACGAGGAACTTTTTCTGTTGATAAACGGATTCCATAATTCATTTGGGGATTTTATTATGTTTTGGATGAGTGAGAAATTTATCTGGATACCATTGTATCTTTTCTTTGTTTATCTGATTTATCGCCAATACAAATTGAAAACTTTAATTGTGTTGATATTTGTAGCAATAATGATAACATTCAGCGATCAGATATCTGTCCATCTTTTTAAAAATATTTTTCAGCGGCTTCGACCTTGTCATGATCCCGGTCTTATGGATTTATTTCATATTGTAAAAGATAAATGTGGTGGTCAATATGGATTTATTTCATCACATGCTGCTAATACTTTTGCTATTTCGGTTTTTTTGATAAAATTGATCGGTAGAAAATATAAATATTTCACAATTCTGATTATGGTTTGGGCAATCCTGATAAGTTATAGTCGTATTTATCTTGGTGTTCATTTTCCCGGGGATGTGATTATTGGAGCTTTTTTTGGAGCTTTTCTTGGCTGGTTTTTTAATTGGTTGCTTTTCCGATTTTTATTTATCTTTGCAAAATCTTGACTTAGGCTAGATTATTTTGTACTTTTAGGATCGAAAAAATAGCAAAAAATCTAAAAAAATGAAAAAGACAATAATTTTGTTTTTTACTTATATTTTCTTAGCAAATATACTTGCTGCCCAAACTGATAATATTTATGTTGAAGTGGATGGTAACAACGCAACCATCTGGCAAACAAATGCCGAAAGAAATTGTTGCGCACTTTACAGAATGGATGTTGAAATGGAAAACAATGAAATTTTGTGGTATCAGATAGATACAGGGGATGTATGTTGGTGTATTTGCCATTTTGATCTTTCAGTAACTATTGGACCTCTTGAACAGGGAGAATACAATGTTGATGTTTTTGCAACAGAAATAACTTATCCTGATGATACAACTTTTCAGGGATCAACCTCTTTTACCATTGGAGAAGGAAATTTTAAAGACAATGTAAATATTATAAGTCAATATCAAAGCGAATGTTATAACTATATAAAAATAAAGGACCCGGATACCAACCAGGATGAACTACTACTACAGAACTTCCCCAATCCGTTTAATAACAAGACGACCATTATGTATTCTGTTAATACATCAGAAAACATAGAATTGATTATTTATAATTGTGTTGGACAAATCGTAAGAAAGTTCAATTGCAATAATTTAATCAATGGTACTATTGAATGGGATGGAACTAATAAACTAGGAAAACGTGTTGGCCCGGGTCTTTATTTTTATAGCCTTTCAAGTCCGGAATTCAGGATAACGAAAAAAATGCAGATTACGGAATAAGAATATAACCATATAAGACATAAAAGGAAATATAAGAGAAAACTTAAATGATCTTATATTTCTTTTATGGTTCAA
>JAIORY010000192.1 GCA_021107915.1 Bacteroidales bacterium
GTTGTCCGACTAGGTCTCGAACCTAGACTCTTCTGAACCAGAATCAGACGTGTTGCCAATTACACCATCGGACAATAAGACTGCAAAATTATAAAAATTTTTGTAACCGAAAGGCAAATTATTAATGAATTTTGGGAAATAAAGGAAATAGGGGAATCCATACGGACTCCTTTCAGTCGTAGGGGAAATAGGGGGAATAGGGGAAATAAGGGAAATATGGAATAAGATCCTTATTCCTTTATACCCTTATACCTTTATACCCTTATACCTTTATACCCTTATTTCCCACATACCTTTATACCTCTGAAAATCATTCTAAATAAATTAACTGTTTTTCTTACTGTTTCTTATTCTTCTTTGCCCAGGAGTCTCTTAGCGGGACAGTCCTGTTAAAGACCGGCTTTTGGTCAGTGGTGTCTTTATCAACACAAAAATATCCTTGCCGCTCAAATTGAAACTTATCTTCGGCTTTTGCATCTTTTACAAAAGGTTCGATTTTGCAATCAACTACTTTTAAAGAATCGAAATTCAAATTTGATTTAAAATCTTTTCCTTCTTCCGCTACATCTGGATTTTCATTAACAAATAATCTATCATATAATCTAACCTCCGCATCTAAAGCATGATCAGCAGAAACCCAGTGAATTGTACCTTTAACTTTTCGTTGTACTTTTCCCATTCCACTTTTGGTTTCAGGATCATAAGTACAGTGAATTTCTGTTATTTTGCCTGTATTTTCATCTTTAACAACATTTGTGCATTTAATAATATATGCGTACCTCAGACGAACTTCTTTGTCAGGAGCAAGACGGAAAAACTTCCTTGGCGGGTCTTCCATAAAATCATTACTGTCGATATAAAGAACTTTTGAAAACGGTACTTTCCTTTTACCCATAGTTTCGTCTTCAGGATTATTGACAGCATCCATTTCTTCAACTTTATCATCAGGATAATTATCAATAATGAGTTTAACAGGATCAATAACTGCCATAACTCTTTGAGCTTTTTTATTTAAATCATTCCTTAAACTATGCTCTAATAAAGCAACATCAATAACATTATTTCTTTTTGCAACACCAATTGTATCAGCAAAATTTCTAATTGATTCCGGTGTAAATCCTCTTCTTCTTAAACCGGAAATTGTTGGTAATCGTGGATCATCCCATCCGTTAACAAGTTTTTCTTCAACAAGCTGGAGCAGCTTTCTTTTGCTCATCACAGTATAACTCAAATTTAATCTTGCAAATTCAATCTGTCGCGGTCGGTATTCACCCTCAACAATTTGGTCAAGAAACCAATCATATAATGGTCTGTGCACTTCAAATTCTATTGTACAAATCGAATGAGTAATTTTTTCAATAAAATCCGATTCGCCATGAGCAAAATCGTACATTGGATAAATACACCATTTATTGCCGGTGCGGTGATGTGTTGCATGTTTTACCCTGTATATCGCAGGATCGCGCATGTGCATATTCGGCGAGTTCATATCAACCTTAGCACGCAAAACTTTAGCACCATCAGGAAATTCCCCGTTTTTCATTTTCTCAAATAACTCAAGACTTTCTTCAACCGGTCGGTTTCTAAAAGGACTTTCTGTTCCGTCTTTTGTTGGTATTCCACGTTGTTCGCCAATTATTTCAGAAGACTGTTCATCAACATAAGCTTTTCCATCTTTAATTAATTTAACAGCCCATTGATACAACTGATCAAAATAATCCGAAGCATAATATTCTCTATCATCCCAATCAAATCCAAGCCATTTTATATCTTCCTTTATTGAATCAACATATTCCACTTCTTCTTTTGTAGGATTAGTATCGTCAAATCTCAAATTGCAAAGTCCGTTGTATTTTTTTGCCAGACCAAAATTCAGACAAATAGATTTAGCATGACCTATGTGAAGATAACCATTTGGTTCGGGCGGAAAACGAGTGTGAACACGACTTTCGTTTTTATTATTACTTAAATCTTCTTCAATGATATTTTCAATGAAATTTAATGATTTCTTAACTGTGTTTTCGTTTGATTCTTTGTCTGTTCCGGATTTATTTTCCATTGTTTGAGCTTAAAAAATTAAGTTTACAAAAGTAGTTAATTTTTTGTTTTTTTTGGAAATATTTGGAATTATTGCTGTACCTACTTACTGATTGCCTAAAAAACTTATTGTTAAACCCCTTCAGGGTTTTTTCTTTTTTTATACTTATTATCCATGTACTTCGTACATGGTTATTCATTGTTTAATCCCTTCGGGATTATTAATTCAAAATTCGATATTTAACATGAAATCTATTCAGATCATAAACAAATTAATATGAAATGAACGTTTTAAAAGCCTGTCAAATAATATTAGCACGACAACAGATAAGATAACAATGACTGATATTGAAGATATTTCAACTCCTGAAAATAAGCTTTTAACATAATTGAAGGATCCCATAATTAGAGACGGAAAGTTAATTGTTTCGATTTTAATTCCGGAAAAGATATTTTTTATAAAAGACCAGTCATAACTAAAAAGTAAAGAAATAACGATAATTAATCCAACAGCTATTAATACCCAATATTTTAGGCTTAGAATTGATTGACTTTCCACCGATTCCACAACTGTTTCCTGATTTATTTTTTTCATGATATTTTCAGTAAAATCCTTTGAAGGTTTTTCAATATCAATCTTCTTTATCATTTTCTTTAGGAACTTGTCTTTCATCTTATTTATTTTTTATGTAGAAATATTCTTTGAATTTTTTAAACCGGTCTTTGTAAAATAGCGTTTTCAAAAACCACATCATTATCGTATTTTTTTATCATAATTTTTTGTATTGTCGAATAAAGTTTTTTTCTTATTCGATGCAATTTCACTTTTACATTTGAAGCAGATAAATTTGTTATTTCACTTATTTCTTCAATTGATTTATCATCATAATAAAAAAAAGTTATAATAATATTTTCTTCGTAAGGAAGCGTCTTCAAAGCTTTTTCAATACAATTTTTTTGTTCTTCATCAGATAATTCTTGCAAATCAGGGACAATCTCATCTATCGAAAAATTCTCTATTATTTCTGGTTCAAGATTATAAGTTTCCAGCTTCTTTTTTCTGGTTTTCGAAACCGCCATATTAAATGCAATCTTATATAACCATGTCGAATATTTCGACTCCTTCTTAAAAGTATTAAGTGCTTCAAAAGCTTTTATAAAAACATCCTGTGCAAGTTCCTCTGCATCTTCCCTGTTTTTCAATATTTTCACAGCAATAGTAAAAACAAAGTCTTTATACTTGTTTATTAGAGAGGCATATACATTGGTATCGCCATTTAATATCTTATCTATATAATAATTGTCTTTCCGGAACTTCATTTATCATTTAGACGCTTGATTATTATCAGTAGTTACACTTTAAACAAAAATACTTTTTTTATCTGATAGATTTTAGATTTTTATTTCCGGAATCTATAAGAGATAGATAATAAAGCTGATGTATTTGACAAACCATAACTAAATCCGGAAATATCACTTTTAATTTCATTATTGTAATAATCCGTCTTTGTAGATGTACCTGTAATATATGTGAAATGTGGTAATAATTCAGCTCCAATCACAATATTATCATTTATTACATAATTAAATCCAAAAACCAAATTAATTCCCGGTTGATAAGTAGTCTTTTTATTTTTCGAGCTACGATAGTAAAAAGATTCACCAATATTTTCATATTCTGATTTGGAATAATTAAATGAAAGATCAGCCCCATATCTAAATTCGAAATTTTCTACAATCGCTTTTCGATATTCTTTGCCAAATTTAATACTAAATCCCATGTTTTTTTGCTTGTTTTCAGTACTGTCGGCTATTTCATCCTGATTCCTTCCTGTTATCATTAATGTATTAAACCTCCACATAGATTTTTCATTTCCTGTTTTTAGGGATAATCCAAAATTGTCGAAATTATTAAATACAATTCCAATTTCTTTTTGTTTTGTTTTTTCCTGAGCCATTATACTTATTGATAATGTCAAGGTCATAAGAATTAATAATGCTTTTTTCATTTTATA
>JAIORY010000247.1 GCA_021107915.1 Bacteroidales bacterium
TAAATTTCAAACACAAAACCATGGAGTTAACAAAAGTATCTGATAAAAAAACCAAAAAGGAATTTTTAAAGACTGCAAAAGTCATTTACAAAAATGATAACACATGGGTTTGCCCTTTGGATAAAGATATAGATGGTATTTTCAATCCCAAAGTAAACACTTATTATGAGCATGGAGAAGCCGAACGCTGGATATTAAAAGACAATAACAAAAATCTTATCGGTCGCATCGCAGTATTTATCGATCATAAAACATCAAAATTATATGATCAAAGCACAGGAGGAATAGGGTTTTTTGAATGTATAAACGATAAAGAAGCGGCATTCCTGCTTTTTGATACCGCCAAAAAATGGTTAAATGAAAAAGGCATTGAAGCCATGAATGGCCCGATTAATTTCGGAGAACCTGATGGTTACTGGGGATTACTCGTTGATGGTTTTACACATCCAACATTCGAAGTTTCATATAATCACAAATATTATCAGGAACTTTTTGAGTCTTATGGTTTTAAAACATTTTATAAGCAAGAAGGTTTTCATTTTGATTTGAAGGATAAATTAAAAGAACGATTCATGAAAATTGCTGAATGGGTAGCTAAAAAACCGGGTTACGAATTCAGGCATTTTTCGTGGAAAGAGCAAGATAAACTGGTTGATGATTTTGCCGAAGCTTTTAATATTGCATGGGCATCTTTCAAGGAAAATTTTGAGCCATTAAAGCCGGAATACATAAAAAAAACTATTAAAAAAGGAAAAGCTATTATTGATGAAGAATTTATTTGGCTTGCATATTTTGAAAAGAAACCTATTGCAGTTTTCCTTATGTACCCTGATGTGAATATGATTTTAAAACACATGAACGGCAAAATGAACCTTTGGAATATGTTGAAGTTTTTATATCTCAAACATACAAAAACCATGACCCGTGCACGTGCAGTACTTATGGGAGTCATTCCTCAGTTTCAAAACCTTGGAGTTGAATCAGCAATGATGTGGCAAGTAAAACAAGTATTTAATCACAAGCCACATTATAAAGAAGTGGAATTTTCGTGGGTTGGAGATTTTAATCCTAAAATGCGAAAGATATGGGTTTCGATCGGTGCTGTCTCGGTTAAAAAATACATAACTTACAGATATTTGTTTGATAGAACGCTTACATTTGAGAGGTATCCTATTCCTGAAAATTAAAGTATAATTTTAAATTTTAGTCATTTTAATAACCTCAAGAAGCTCACTAACAACCATTGCCGTTGCACCCCAAATAATATGTCCATCAAAAAAATAACAAGGAACATCGAGTTTGGTATTTTCACTTGTTTGCACTTCTTTTTTACAGATAATATTTTTATCAAGAAGATCATCAAGACTGATTTCAATTATTTTATCAACTTCGTTTTTATCAATATCAAAAACAGGAGTTTTGTTCATATAAGCCACTACCGGCAAGACATTGAAATTACTTGGAGGAACAAAAAGATTACTTAAGTTTCCAATTATTTCAACATCATGCGGATCAATTCCGATTTCCTCATTTGATTCCCTTAATGCAGTTTTAAAAAGTGAACCATCACATTTTTCATACTGACCACCTGGGAAAGCAATTTGACTGCTGTGAACACCATCATATTTTGCTCGCTTGATAAAAACGGTAAATATTTCATTGTTTTTCGGATAGATCAATATCAGTACACTACAATTTTTCGGAGTTTCACTAAATTTCATTTTTTCAATCAAGTGATTTCTTATAGAAGGCTCCATCAATTTCTGAGCTTCGTAAGCCGGAAGATGCTGTTGTAATGCAGTATTTAATTTTTTAATGAAATTATTAAACCTCATAAAGTGATTCTTTATTGAATATAATTGGTAACCAAATTTGCCACAGATTTACAGATTAATTAGTGCTTGTCCATAATGTCAACTAAGTTGATAGAATTTTAGATTTATGATTTTAAATTTTAGATTTTAATTTAAAAATCCGCTGATATCAACAAAACTTTAAATTTAAAATCTGAATTCTAAAATCTTAAATTGTTAGAACAAGACTTTATGGACAGACACTTAATTAATAATTTGTGAATCTGTAGCTTTATTATTTTGCAAAAATAATTTTCTTTTCCCAAAAAGCTTTTGTTTAAACATTTTTTTTACTTTTATAATCTCAAAATTTATTTAGGATGGTAAAAGAAAAATTCAAGGAAATCACCAAAAAGGAAGCTTTAAAAACATCAAAGAAGCAACTTATTCTTTATAACGATAATTTTAATACTTTTGATTTTGTTATTGATACTTTGATTGAAGTTTGTGGTCATGAGCCTAAACAAGCTGAGCAATGTACTTTAGTTATTCATTACAAAGGAAAATGTGCTGTAAAATCAGGAAGTTTAGACAAACTGAATCCCATGCACAAAGAAATGATAAATAGAAAGTTAACATCTAATATTCAATAAAATAAACAAAAATGACCTGGACAGTAATTGCAGTTTTAATATTAATAGGATTAATTTTTATCATTCTCGAAATTCTTGTTATTCCGGGAGTTGCTGTATTTGGAATACTTGGATTCATAATTATTCTTGTAGGTGTTTGGCAATCGTATGTAACTTACGGAGCAACGGCAGGACATATTGTTTTAGGATCTTCTTTATTACTTTCGGTACTCGCTTTGGTGTTTTCATTGCGTTCAAAAACATGGAAAAGAATGATGCTTAATTCAAAAATCGATGGAAAAACAAACATCATTGATGAACACAAAATAAAAGCAGGAGATACAGGTAAAACTACTTCAAGATTAAGTCCTGCCGGCAAAGCATTTATCAATGGAGATTTTTATGAAGTTCATACTCAGAGCGAATTTATTGATCCGGGAATCGAAATAATAATAACAAAAATAGTTTTTAACAAAATTTATGTAAAACAAAAAAAATAATATTATGGAAGCAAATGTTTTAATAATTATTGCAATAGGAATAGGTTCAATATTCGGATTATGGATAATATTTTATTTTATTCCGGTAGGTTTATGGTTTACCGCTTTACTTTCAGGAGTAAGAATATCGCTTGTCCAACTTGTTTTTATGCGATGGAGAAAAGTTCCTCCACAAGTAATAGTCAGGAATTTAATTTCCTCTACTAAAGCTGGTTTGTCCTTATCACGAGATGCACTCGAAGCTCATTTCCTTGCCGGAGGGCATGTTAGAGATGTCGTAAATGCTTTGATTTCTGCTGATAAAGCAAATATGGAATTGGATTTTAAAGTTGCTACTGCAATCGACCTTGCAGGACGTGATGTTCTCGAAGCCGTTCAAATGTCGGTAAATCCAAGAGTTATTGATACTCCTCCTGTTACTGCTGTGGCAAAAGATGGTATTCAGTTGATAGCTAAAGCAAGAGTAACAGTACGTGCAAATATCCGTCAGCTTGTTGGTGGTGCAGGTGAAGAAACAGTTCTGGCAAGAGTTGGAGAAGGTGTGGTTTCTTCCATTGGTTCATCCGATTCTCATAAAACAGTTCTCGAAAATCCAGATTCAATTTCAAAAGTTGTTCTTGGTAAAGGACTTGACTCAGGAACTGCTTTTGAAATTCTTTCAATAGATATTGCTGATATTGATATTGGAAAAAATATTGGTGCTATATTACAAATGGATCAAGCTAATGCAGATAAAAATATTGCTCAGGCAAAAGCTGAGGAACGTCGCGCAATGGCTGTAGCATTGGAGCAGGAAATGAAAGCTAAAGCCCAGGAAGCTAAAGCAAATGTTATTCAGGCTGAAACAGAAATACCAAAAGCTATTTCTGAAGCATTTAGAGAAGGAAATCTTGGTATTATGGATTATTACAAATATAAAAATATTAAAGCCGATACCAGTATGAGAGAATCAATTGCTCAACCTCCTAAGACAAAGAAAAAAGGAGACAATGATGCTTATTAAACTCTAAATAAAGGTATAAGGGTATAGGGAAAAGGATAATTGTAATT